>JAGPIU010000075.1 GCA_018054805.1 Paludibacter sp.
AAAACGCTTCCGGTACTTTCAGGTTCGGACTATGCAAAATGGCAATATGAGCTTGCTTTGTTGAACGATGATGTGGAGTCGTACGAAAAATTCTTCGGAAACTATGAAGATATCGATCTTTACGACAATGTGCCTACCAACGACTGGCAGAATCTGGTATTTGGTCGTACCGGCTTTACATTTAACCATAATCTGTCGATTAATGGTGGTTCCGACAAGAGTAAATTTGCATTCAGTTATAGCAACGTAAACGATCGTGCTATTATGGAAATGTCGAGTTTCCGTCGCGATAACCTTAATTTTAAAATGAATACCAAGGCTACCGACAATGTGACTCTCGATTTTTCGGCCCGTTATTCCAATACTGCTATTTATGGTGGTGGAGCCAACGAACAAAGAGAAGTTTCGAGTGCCGATTCGCGTTTGAAACATGCTATGATTTACACTCCGTTTCCTTTGTCCGATCTTGATTCCGAAAGTGGTTCAAGTGGCGATACCGAAGTGGGTAACCTCTACAATCCGCTTGAAAATATCAGTGATAACGATCGTCAGCAAAAACGCCGTACATTCAATCTTGCCGGTTCTGTGACATGGGAAGTCGTGAAAAACCTTAAGCTCAAAGCTGAAGTTGGTTTCGACGACTATATTAATAAAGATAATCGCTACTATGGAATGACTACATATTATATTAAAAATGTACCGTCATCAACCAATCAGAATCATCCCGCTGTTATTCTGACCAATACCGATCGGAATGTGATTCGCAGTACAAATACACTGAATTATGATTTCAAGAAACTGTTGAATGCTGATCATGGTTTGAATTTACTTTTGGGTCATGAGTATATTTATACGCAACAAAATATTCTGGGTACAACTGTTCACGGTTTTCCGACAAGTTTTACTTCTGACGAAGCTTTCCGCCTGACCACACAGGGTTATGCATATTCTATCGACAATTATTTCAGCCCCGACGATAAGCTTTTATCATTCTTCTCGCGTGCTAATTACGACTATAAGAGCAAATATCTTTTAAGTGCTACTTTCCGTGCCGACGGCTCGAGTAAGTTCTCGAAAGGTAACAAATGGGGATATTTCCCTTCGGCTGCTGCTGCATGGCGTGTGTCGGGCGAAGATTTTATGGCTGATAGCAAACACTGGCTCGACGATTTGAAACTTCGTTTGAGTTATGGTACAGCAGGTAATAATGATATTCCTGCCGGACAAATGACACAGTCGTTCGAATCGAAATCTACTTCGTGGATCAACGGTTACAGCAGTTATTGGGCTGCTTCGAAAACCATGGCCAATCCTGATTTGAAATGGGAAACAACCATTACACGTAATGTGGGTATTGATTTTACCCTGTTTAACAGCCGCCTGAATGGTACACTCGAAGGTTACTGGAACTCAACCAAAGATTTGTTGATCGATTTCCCGATTACAGGTACCGGATACGATAGCCAATACCGAAACATGGGTGAAACCCGTAACCGTGGTGTGGAAGCATCGCTCAACTGGATTGCTATTGATAAAAAGAATTTTGGTTTTAGTGTGAGCGGTAATATTGGTTTCAATAATAACAAAATTATTTCACTGGGTTTAATTAACGAAATTACCTCCACAGCGACTTACAGTAACTGGGCTTCTACCGAAATCGGACAGGACTTCCGCGTGGTAACCGGAGGTTCGGTTGGCGAAATGTTTGGTTATGTATCTGATGGTCGTTACGAAGTTGACGATTTTACAGGCTATAATGCCACTACCCAAAAATGGGAACTGAAAGAAGGTGTGGTTGATGCAAGTGGTGTGATCGGAACATTGCGTCCGGGTTCGATGAAACTGAAAAACCTCACTGAAGGCGACAATGCAATTACAGTTGACGACCGTAAAGTGATTGGTAATGCAAACCCGATTCACACAGGTGGTATTACACTTAACGGACGTGTGTATAGCTTTGATTTGAGTGCTGTATTTAACTGGAGCGTGGGTAACGATATTTACAATGCCAACAAAGTTGAATATACTTCGACCAGTAAATATCAGTATCGTAATATGACAACCGAAATGGAATCGGGCAAGCGCTGGACCAACCTGAATGCTGATGGAACTCTTAGCAACGACCCTGCCGAATTGACTGCTTTGAATGCCAATACCACAATGTGGTCGCCTTATATGGCACGTTACGTGTTCTCCGATTGGGCTGTGGAAGATGGTTCATTCCTTCGTCTGAATACGCTTACTTTGGGTTATACATTGCCGAAAAGCCTTCTTAACTCAATGAAAATATCGAATCTCAGAGTTTATGCTACCGGATATAATGTGTTTGTGCTTACTAACTACTCAGGTTTCGATCCTGAAGTTTCGACACGTCGAAGAACAGCACTTACTCCGGGTGTGGATTATTCGGCATATCCCAAAAGCCGTCAGATTGTATTGGGTCTAAATTTAAGTTTCTAACCCTATAATAAAGTACAGAAAAATGAAAAATATATTTTTAAAATCCTTTATGGTAATGTCGCTCGTGGGTTTTATGGCTTCATGTAGCGATGTGTTGGAAGCTCCTACAAAATCGTCGCTCGATGAGCAGGTGATTTTCTCAACTCCTATTCTGGCCGAAGGAGCAGTAATGGGTATTCACCAGTCATTTTCAGAAACCAATTCGTATCGTGGCAGATATATTCCTTTTTATGGATTGAATACCGACCTGGAGTGGTGGAATTCGTCGGAAAATACTTCGGACGACCGCGCTTTGCTCACTGCCTACAACCCGAATGTGGGAAGTACACAGATGAATACCGATAATAATGCATGGGCAAAAATGTACGAAGGTATCGAACGTGCCAATATTTGTATCAGAGGTTTACGTGCATACGGCGACGTGGCTAATAATCCGGAACTGGCTCAGTTGTTGGGCGAAGCGCTTACCCTGCGTGCATTTATTTATTTCGACCTGATAAAAGCCTGGGGCGATGTGCCTGCGCGTTTTGAGCCGCTGAGTACCGAATCGCTTTATATCCCGAAATCGGATCGTGATGTGATTTATAAACAAATTATTGCTGACCTCGAAGAATCTGCAAATCTGGTTCCTTGGCCGAAAGAAACTCCGGCTACACGCACAACCGAACGTGTTAATAAGGCTTTTGTAAAAGGATTTCTGGCGCGTGTGGCCTTACATGCAGGTGGTTATTCGCAACGTCCCGATGGATCGATTCGTCTGAGCAACGATCCTGCACTCGAACGTGTAGCCATGTATACCAAAGCTAAAAATGCTGCTCTTGAGGTAATTAATAGCGAAACATCTGTTTTGGGTGGTTTCGAACAGAATTTCCGCAGATTGTGCGAAGAGAATAATGCTGCCGGTTTTGAGTCGCTTTACGAACTTCCTTTTTCTGAGGGTCGCGGTCGTGTGCTTTATACATTTGGTGTAAAACACCGCACAGTTGATAAGTATACGCAACAGGCTCAGGGTGGTGCTAACGGACCATTGCCAACTTTGTTTTACGATTATGATAAGGATGATATTCGTCGCGATATTACCTGCGTACCTTATTATTGGGATGGTGGTGTTCAGGTGCCAAATAAACTGAGCCAGTGGTATTTCGGAAAACTGCGTTACGAATGGATGAAACGAGTGGTTACTTCTACCAACGACGATGGTATCAACTGGCAGGTAATGCGCCTTGCCGATGTGTATCTGATGGCTGCCGAAGCCATCAACGAACTCGATGGACCCGAAGCTGCTGCTCCTTATCTCGAAGAAGTACACAAGCGTGCATTCCCGAATAATCCTGCCAAAGTAGAGGCCTTTATGACTGCTGCAAAAGCTGATAAAGATGCATTTTTCAATGCCATTGTGGACGAACGTGCTTTTGAGTTTGCAGGTGAAATGCTTCGTAAATCGGATTTGATTCGTTGGAATAAACTTTCGACAAAACTCACCGAAGCTAAAAATAATCTTGCTGCTTTAGCCAATCGTACAGGTAAATATGCCGGCTATCCCGACAAAATTTATTACAAAACAGCAGCCGATGGCGAAACTGTTGAAATTTATGGTCTCGAAAAAGGTCATACCGATACTGAAGGAGCTGCTTTGGGTTATACTTCGAACAAAGGCTGGTTTGTGAGCGATGGAGTTAATACCATTACAGATCTGAAAGTGAACTCATTGTTTCTGCGTAATCCCGACGAAAGACAATACTGGCCTATATGGCAGGTTTTCCTCGATTCGAGCAACGGTACACTTACAAACGATTATGGTTATTGATCAACTTAAATTAAAATGCAAATTATGAATAATATCATTAAAAAATCAATTTATGTATCGATGCTTGGGCTCTTCGCTCTCTTTACTTCGTGCGAAGAACGTCAGGAGGAGCTTACCGAACTGATGACCGACAGAGTGTTTTCGGCGACAGGTGTTGAAGCACGAATTGTAAATAAAACGCAGGTTGTGCTTAGCTGGACTAAAAACCAGGAAGCTGAAAGTTATACAGTGGAAGTGTTCGAAAATGATTCACTTACCTTTTCCGGAACACCAATAATGGTTATTGATGGAATTACCAACAGCGATATTCCTTACACCATTACTTCCGGCCTTGTGGGTCAGACTCAGTATTCGGCCCGTATTAAAACGATTTCGAAAAGCGATAAGGACGATTCGAAATGGAAAGGTATTTACTTTAAAACTGCTGCTGAGCAAATTTTACAGGAAGTAGATGCTGCAACAGTAACAACTTCTACGGCTGTAATTAAATGGGTTGCAGGTGAAACGGCTACTCATGCGATAGCCACCGACGGTGTGAATGAAGTGCGTCAGGATGTGACGGCTCAGGATATTGCTGCAGGCGAAATGACTATTGCAGGTTTGACTGAAGACACACGCTACACAGTGCGTCTTATGAAGGACGACAAAGTACGTGGCTCGGGAAGTTTCGAAACTATGATCGACCTGACAGCCGCCGGAACAATTGTGGTAGCCACAGGCGAGGATTTACTTGCGGCTATTCAGGGTGCTCCTTCGGGTGCGCGTATTGTGATTAACCCTACAAATGCCGGAGATGCATTCCTGACAGGTGGTGTAACTATTGAACTTGACAAGGCAATTTCAATTCGCGGATATCAGCAAAGCAAAATGCCTGTGGTACACGCTATGTTCCGTGCTGCCGGTCCTAATGCTTCACTTTTTGTACGTTCGGTTGAACTTAACGGATTGAGCGAAGCGGCTTATCGCGATCATTTGGTGCAGCTTACAGTTTCCGATATCGAAACAGGTCCGTTTATTTTTAAAGATTGTGTTATTACAAATTACAATAAATCGATTCTGGCCGGAGCAAGTGGTATTGTTACTGCTGTGAAAGAATTCAGAATTGAAAATTGTAAAGTGTCGAATATCCTTACAAATAGTGCCGATTGTATTGACGTTCGTGCTGGTGTGGTTGAAAAACTGAATCTTATCAATTCAACTTTCTACAATTGTGCACCTGCCCGCGACTTTATCCGTCTCGATGATGCGTCAGCCGGATTTACAGGAAAAACTTCGGTGGTAAATGTAAATCGTTGTACTTTCAGTGCTGTGAGCAATAATGCCACCAAAAGAATTCTGTATATTCGTTACGGAGGTAGTGCAGCACCATTGAACAATACTACATTTAATAATAATGTGATTGCCAACACAGCTGGCTATTATACCAATCAGCCGGCGACAGTGTTCACAATGAGTAAAAACAATTATTTCAACGCACCGGGCTTTACTGTAAACGAAACTGTCAATGCGCAGGTTGATGTGGCAGGTAACTTTAGCCAACTCAATCCGGGATTTGTGGATGAGGCTAACGGTAATCTGACTATTACCAATCAAACATTGCTCGACAATGCTGTAGGTGCCAATATTAAATGGTAATTGTTCTCTGAATAATAATTAAAGCGAAAAAGGCACTGTTCTTTTTCGCTTTAATG
>JAGPIU010000076.1:0-1289 GCA_018054805.1 Paludibacter sp.
AGAATAGGCGTATCCCATTTATCCACAAATAAATGTGGTGAGTTGGCATACGAGCGCTGCGCCACAGCATTGTCTTTTTCCCAGTATGCGCCACCCAAATCCCAGTTTACAAACCACATTTCTTCGGTTTCGAGATATTGCTGTTCGAGGTTAAACATACCATCGTGTGCAATAAAGGCTTTGAAGCGTTTCTCATGATGTCCGGCTAACCAGAACACTGAAAAGCCACCATAGCTTGCACCCACAGCGCCCAGGCGGTCTTTGTCCACAAAAGGTTCCTGAGCTACAGCATCGATGGCAGCCAGATAATCTTTCATGTTTTGTCCGCCATAATCGCCACTGATTTGCTCGAGCCATTCCTGTCCGAATCCCGGAAGCCCGCGACGGTTAGGCGCTACGATAATATAGTCGGAAGCTGCAAAAGTCTGCATGTTCCAGCGGTACGACCAAAATTGGCTGACAGCCGATTGCGGTCCGCCCTGACAATAAAGCAGTGTTGGATATTTTTTGTTAGGGTCGAATTTTGGAGGATATATTACCCAAACCAGCATTTGCTTGTTGTCGGTAGTGGTTACCCAGCGTTCTTCCACGCGTCCCATTTCAATTTTCGTAAGAATGTGTTTGTTCTCAAACGAAAGCTCTTTTGTCGATCCGTTTTTTGGATTTACAGCATAAATTTCGTTGGGTTTGCTCATCGAATGGCGCACTGCAATAAGCGTATTGGCAGCAGGTTGCACCGATTCGAAATCGTGTTGACCTTCGGTGATTTGTGTGATTTTAGCATCGGCCATATCCAAACGGTAGATCTGTGTTTTGGCATGCCATACGCTGACAAAGTATATCGATTTCGAATCTTTTGTCCACACAGGTGCTTCCACATTCTGATCGAACGATGCTGAAAGGTCGGTTTTTTCACCCGTTCCCAGATTCATTACGAAGAGGCGGTTTTTGTCGGCTTCGTAACCATCGCGCTCCATGCTCTGCCACATGAGCCATTTGCCGTCGGGCGAAAAGGCAGGATTCTGATCGTAGCCCATCATGCCTTCGGTTTTATTTTCAGTTTTTCCTGTTTTCAGGTCGTAAAAATAAATGTCCGAGTTGGTCGAAACTGCATAAGCCATTCCTTCCTTTTTACGACTTGTATAGGCAATGGTTTTCCCATCAGGACTCCATGCAAGTTGCTCAATGCCGCCAAAAGGTTTCATCGGACTTTCGTAAGGTTCGCCTTCGAGAATATCCTTTACGTTTTTAATTTTTTTGCCATTAAAATCGGCTACAAATGGATGTGG
>JAGPIU010000076.1:1389-5902 GCA_018054805.1 Paludibacter sp.
CTCACATCGAAACCAAGATCGGTTGCGATTTGCAGATATTGTGTTTTTACGCTTTCGGGAATGGTTTTTTCGCGTGCCAGAATCCACATATAATCGGTGTTTTTACCCACAATAAGTGCGTACTGATAATTTTCGTCGAGTGCAATCACATTGTAAGGAGCATAAAATGGTCCGAAGAACGACACTTTCAGACTTGCTACAGTGCGGTCGCCTGCAAATTTAGCTTTGCCTTCGGATTCCTGCCATTTGTTTTTTACATAGTTATACCCTCGATTCACTACTTTCACTGTGCCATCGTCGTTCAGACTGTAATTGGCGGTAGTGTTGTTCAGGTTGCGCTCGAAACGAAAATCGAAACGGGCAATTTCGTACCATTTCCCCAGATAACGGTCGGCATCGAACTGAGTTACAGCAGTAGCGCCTTTTGGCAACTGTGCACACGAACCAAGACCCCACAAAATTGCTACTGTAAGCATCATACTTTTCATTTTTGAGTTCATAATAATAGATTTTTTGTTGAGATGAATTTGAATTAACAACTGTACAGGCAAATGTACTAATTATATTTATTATTCCAATATTTTATTTCTTTAGTATTTTATTTTCCTCTGGAAACTATTTGTTGCGGAAATTTTTCTCTAATTTTGCAATTCCAAAAATCGGATTACAGAAATATTTCTTTAATAGGATTTCTGAAGACAATTTCAATTTTTAAAAAAACATCAATAGGTATAAATTAGGTATTATTAATGAAACATTTAATTGTAGGAGGAGTAGCCGGAGGCGCTACAGCAGCAGCCCGCATCAGAAGGGCCGATGAGCATGCTGAAATCATCATGTTCGAAAAGGGAAACGATATTTCGTATGCCAATTGTGGCTTGCCGTATTATATTGGCGGCGTAATTGACGAGCGCGACAAGTTGTTTTTGCAAACACCACAGTCGTTCGGACAGCGTTTTAATGTGGATGTGCGTGTGAAATCGGAAGTAGTGGCCGTTAATCCCGAACGCAAGGAAGTGACTGTGCGCAATCATCGCAACGAAACCTATATAGAGTCGTACGACAAACTTTTGCTTTCGCCGGGTGCATCGCCGTTTCGGCCTGCTTTGCCGGGTATCGACAGCGAAGGAATTTTCACGTTACGCAACGTGAGTGATACCGATGCGATTAAAAAATATGTAAGTTCACATCAAATTGGTCATGCAGTAGTGATTGGTGCTGGTTTTATTGGTCTCGAAATGGCCGAAAACCTGCATCACTTAGGCTCCGAAGTTTCTATTGTGGAAATGGCGCCTCAGGTAATGACGCCCATCGATTTTCCTATGGCCGCAATGGTGCATCAACACCTCAGTCAGAAAGGCGTGAATCTTTATCTTGAGGAGACTGTAGCTTCGTTCAAAAAGAAAAACAATGGCCTCGAAGTGCAATTTAAAAGTGGAAAAACGCTTTTTGCCGATTTGGTCATTCTGTCGATTGGCGTGCGTCCCGAAACGAATTTAGCCAAAACAGCCGGACTGAAAACAGGAGTTGCAGGTGGCATCTGGGTGAACGAATATCTGCAAACTTCAGCTGATGACATTTACGCTGTGGGCGACGCCATAGAATTTCCGCATCCAGTCACCGGACAGTCGTGGTTGAATTACCTGGCAGTGCCTGCCAATCGTCAGGGCCGTATTGTGGCCGATAATATGGTTTTTGGAAATAAACTCACATACGAAGGTGCCATTGGCACATCTATTGCGAAAGTTTTCGATATTACAGTGGCCGCTACAGGTATGAACGAAAATCTGTTGAATCGACAGAACGTGAAATTCCTTACCTCCACCACACATTCGGGTTCAAATGCAGGATATTATCCCGGAGCAATGCCTATGACCATTAAAATAAATTTTGCGCCCGATTCCGGACGAATTCTGGGAGCGCAAATTGTGGGTTATACTGGCGTGGATAAACGTATGGATCAGATTGCACTGCTGCTTAAACACAACAAAACCATTTACGACTTAACCGAAGTGGAACATGCTTATGCGCCACCATTTGCTTCGGCCAAGGATCCGATTGCCATTGCAGGTTATGTGGCTCAGAATATTATTTCGGGAAAAATGCCTGTGGTTTACTGGCAGGATGTGAAAATCGCCGATCCCGAAAGAACTTTTTTGCTCGATGTGCGTACGCAGGATGAATTTTCGCTGAGTGGCATTCCGGGTGCTGTGAATATTCCGCTCGACGATCTGCGCGAAAGAATTTCGGAAATTCCTACCGACAAAACTATTTATGTATTTTGCGCCATCGGATTGCGGGGGTATCTGGCTACCAGTATTTTGCTGCAACGTGGTTTTAAATATGTATTCAATGTGTCGGGTGGTTTTAAAACTTTCGAAGCGGCCACTGCTCCGATACAAAACCGCACAGGTCTTGGCGAAACCGAAAAACGCCCGCAGGAAATGGATCTTGACATCCAAACACCAAAACCTGCCAAAAAATTCCTGAAAGTGGATGCTTGCGGCTTGCAATGTCCCGGTCCGATTATGAAACTGAAAAAGACTATGGACGAACTGCAGTCGGGCGATCGTATTGAAGTGACTGCTACCGATGCCGGTTTTAGTCGCGATTCGCAGGCCTGGTGCAATATGACCGGTAACCGTCTGATTTCGCAAAATGCTGAAGCCGGACGATACACGGTAGTCATTGAGAAAATGGACAAAGAGTCTATGGTTGAAGCAGAAAATTGTCCGGTAAAAAGCTCGGGCAAAGGTAAAACCATGATTATGTTCAGCGACGACCTCGACAAAGCACTTGCTACTTTTGTACTGGCTAATGGTGCTGCTTCCACAGGCGAGCATGTGTCTATCTTCTTTACTTTCTGGGGATTGAATGTAATCAAGAAAACAAAGAAACCTTCGGTAGTAAAAGATATTTTCGGACGCATGTTTGCTATGATGCTGCCTGCACATTCCGGAAAACTAAGTCTTTCGAAAATGAACATGTGGGGCATGGGTAGCAAAATGATGCGTTTTATCATGAAGCTGCGTGGCATCGATTCTTTGGAGTCGCTACGTCAGCAGGCGCTCGATAATGGTGTGGAATTTATTGCCTGCCAAATGTCGATGGATGTGATGGGCGTAAACCGCGAAGAACTAATGGACGAAGTAAGTATTGGTGGAGTGGCAGCCTATATGGAACGTGCTAACGAATCGAATATCAATCTGTTTATTTAATTTGATATGTCGAAAATACTTTGTAAAATACGCGACTTGCAGAAAGCGCTCGACGCTTATGCGGCAGCATTTGAAGCTGCTCACGGTCTTTCGCTCAAGGAGGGTATGCTGCTGTGTTGTATAGCTGAATCGGAGCGCACAGCTTCCGAAATTGCTTTGGCCACAGAGCTAAGCAGTTCGAATTGTTCAAAGATTATTGCTTCAGCCGAAAGGAAAGAATTGCTCAGGCGTAGTCTCGGTGCTTCCGATAAACGCAATATGTTTTTCGGACTGACCGAAGAAGGCAAACGCATTCTCGGAAATATCAATGCAAATCCGTTGGAAGTCCCTGATGTGATTCGGAAAATAATTGAATGACGCCACAAAAAAGTCCGTAAATTCATTTTTTCGAATTTACGGACTTTTTAAATATATCAAATATTGCTTATAGCAGACTTTCAGGATTTAAAGTGTCTTTCTCAATATCCAGGAAGTATTTGTAAGTACCCACTTTCAACTCAGCACAGGCATCGTAGTCGCATACAATAATTCCTTTCGGATGCATTTGCAGTGCGCTGATAGTCCACATGTGGCTGATAGGCTCTTCTACAGCATGACGCAAAGCGCGGGCTTTGTTATGTCCGTTTACCACAATCAACACTTCTTTGGCATCGAGTACAGTGCCCACACCTACAGTCAGAGCTGTTTTAGGTACTTTGTTTACGTCGTTGTCGAAAAAGCGTGAATTAGCGATGATGGTGTCGGTGGTCAGTGTTTTCTGACGAGTACGCGACGAAAGCGATGACGCAGGTTCGTTGAATGCAATGTGTCCGTCGGGGCCAATGCCGCCCAAAAACAGATCGATACCACCTACTGCAACCATTTTGGCTTCGTAGGCAGCACATTCAGCTACCAGATCTTCAGCAGTTCCATTCAGGATATTTGCATTTTCGGGCAAAATATCTATATGGCTGAAAAAATTATTCCACATAAACGAATAATAGCTTTCGCTGTGATCCTGTGGCAAACCCACATACTCGTCCATGTTGAAGGTGATTACATTTTTAAATGAAACCACACCTTTTTTGTAAAGTTGTATCAAATGACGATACACGCCAAGGGGTGAAGAGCCGGTTGGCAATCCCAGTACAAACGGTTTTTCTGTAGTTGGTTTTGCACTTAAAATCTTCGAAGCCACGTAATTGGCCGCCCAGGCCGACAGATTTTGATAGTCGGGTTGAATAATTACTCTCATGCGATTTAGTTTTATGATTCAAGCTTGCAAAGTTAGGCAATTTTTCAAACAAAAGTGTTTT
>JAGPIU010000077.1 GCA_018054805.1 Paludibacter sp.
TAACTTAAAGGGAATCGGGTCGGAAGTTTTCCAACCAGAATTAATCGGCTGCAAAAATAACACTTTTATTGTTAAACTGTGCAATATTGAAAATATAGTTTTGAACACCTGAATATAATTATTTGCTATTCAGCTTTTTCATAATATTTCGTCGCATAGCTTTCATTCCCGGCGAGAGATTTGCAGTCTCAAAATTCTCAAGATAGGCACATAATTCGGGCTTAAGCTCTGGTTCGAGCGTACAAAAATGATAAAGCAAACCAAGCGACAAGGCCTGTACAGCTACCGGATATTTATCGGAGCTTATCCATTCGTAGCAGGCATTCAGCAAATCGACAGGTATTTCGGAAGTAATTTTGAGGTTTATAAGCATTGAAAGTGCCAGGCGTCGCACCGAATCATTTTTTGTGCTGAGCGACAGGCTTATAAGTGATGAGAAATGCGTGGATTTAAAAAGTGTTGGACGCCGTTCGCTGAGTTTTTCGCAAAGCCATGCCGAGCGCCATGCCACTTTATGGTTATCGTCGGTCATCAAATCAAAAACAATTTCAAAATCGGCCTCGTTGTCGAGTACCGACTGAATGGCTGGCTCAAGCAATTTGAGTGTGAGCGATTGTGAAAGATATGCTTTGTAAATCATACCGAAAATAGTTGGGTTATTTCAAAGTCAGAATAAAAGGAAATATACAGTTTCAGATTAACTTAGCTCAGCTTTAAGAGTATCCAGCTCTTCGCTGAGAATTTCCCATTCGTACATTTTTTGCTCCAGTTCGCGTTGTTTTTTCTGATATGACATAATAAAATCGGAATCGGAGGCAAATTCGGGTAATTCCAGTTTTTTATTCATTTCTGAAAGTTCCGATTCATAAGCCGATATTACTTTCTCGGCTTCTTCCACATCTTTCTCTGCCTTACGAATTTTACGGTTCATTTCCTTTCGGGCTTCGTAGCTGAGCTTGCTCTCAGAAGACTGTTTATCAGCATTTACAACAGCTTTTTCGACAGCTACAGCTTCTAACTCACGTAAACTATCCATCTTTTTATATTGCAAAAAGTCGTAAATACCGCCCAAATGTTCGCGTACTTTTTTGTTGCCGAATTCGTAAACCTTATTTACAAGTCCGTCGAGAAATTCACGGTCGTGTGAAACCACAATCACAGTACCATCGAAAGCTTTGATCGCTTCTTTCAATACATCTTTCGACCGCATATCCAGGTGATTTGTAGGCTCATCCAGAATCAGCAAATTGACAGGTTCGAGCAGCAGACGAATCATTGCCAAACGGCTTCGTTCACCTCCCGAAAGCACTTTTACCTTTTTGTCGGAAGCTTCGCCACCAAACATAAATGCTCCCAGAATATCGCGAATTTTGGTACGGATATCGCCCACAGCTACCAGGTCGATAGTTTCGAATACTGTACGGTTTTCGTCGAGCATCGAAGCCTGATTCTGAGCAAAATATCCGATCTTCACGTTATGACCGAGTTTCAGTTTACCCGAATATTCTATTTCGCTCATAATACACTTTACAAGCGTCGATTTTCCTTCTCCGTTTTTCCCCACAAAAGCTACTTTCTCGCCTCTGTTGATAATCAGCCCGATATTGTCGAGTACTACATGGTCGCCATAAGCTTTTGTGAGATGTTCGATCTCCACAGGAATAATTCCCGAATGCACAGCGGGTGGAAATTTCAGGCTCAGGCGCGAGTTATCTTCCATATCCACTTCAAGGCGCTCGAGCTTATCGAGTTGTTTGATACGCGATTGTACCTGAACTGCTTTTGTGGCTTTATAGCGGAACCGTTCGATAAAATCCTCGGTATCCTGAATCATTTTTTGCTGATTCTCGTAAGCTCGCACCTGTTGCTCATGCCGTTCGCGGCGCAATTCCACGTATTTCGAGTAATTTACATTGTAGTCGTATATTTTACCAAGCGATATTTCAATTGTGCGGGTCGTTACTGCATCGATAAATGCCCTGTCGTGCGACACAAGCAAAATGGCGCTTCCCGAAGTAATCAGAAAATTCTCGAGCCACTGAATAGATTCAATATCGAGGTGATTGGTTGGCTCATCGAGCAAAAGCACATCAGGACGTTGCAACAGAATTTTTGCAAGTTCAATACGCATACGCCAGCCGCCACTGAATTCGGCACACTGACGCTCAAAATCGCTTCGAAGGAAACCAAGTCCCATCAGCGTTTTTTCTATCTCGCCATAAAAATTCCCATTTCCGATAATTTGCAAATGTTCATTGGCATGAGTTAGCTTTTCAATCAGTTGATTATATGAATTACTGTCGTAATCCGTGCGGTCCGAAAGCTCCTGTGTAAGTTTTTCAATTTCAGTTTGAAGGGTTGTAATGTGCTCGAATGCTTTTTCGGCTTCCTGCATCACGGTTGTTCCTTCATTGTGAATCATGTGCTGTGGTAAATATCCGATTGTAAGATCTTTAGGAATGGTTATACGACCTGCTGTAGGCGATTGTTTCCCTGCGAATATCTTCAACAGCGTAGTTTTACCAGCCCCGTTCTTACCCACAAGCGCAATTCGCTCTTTGGGATTTAACAGAAAACTTATTTCATCGAAAAGCGGAGAGCCTCCAAACTCAACCGTAAGTTGTTCAACTGATATCATTGGGGATTTTGAAAATTATACAGAATTAAATAAATGATTGGGGAAGTGAGCCAATGTAGAACCGGAATTTTTTATTGTATTGCAGAATTCTTTTTGTCAACAATACGCCACAAAATATAGGTCAGCACACAGGCAATCACAAAAGCTGTAAGTACCAGAACTCCAATCTCCCAATTTTTAGCAAGTACTCCCAAAGCAATAAAAAAGGCAGTTACCACTATCAGTACAAAAGTCACCTGACGATGTTTCAATCCTGTTTTGAGCAACAGGTGGTGAATGTGATTCTTATCAGGATGAAAAGGCGAAACACCTTTTTTAATACGGGTAAGCATCACACGCAGCGTATCGAACAGCGGTACCGACAACACACAAATAGCCACAGCAGGCGCAGCAGCCATATAATAGTCGAGTGGCACACGATGATAGATATTCATTTCGCAGAATTCAAACACATACAGTGTAATCATATAGCCAAGCAAAAGCGACCCGGAATCGCCCATGAATATTTTACTTTTACCTCCGAATACATTATAAATAAAGAATACTGCAAGCGAACCTACCATTGCAAAAGCAGATATTGCCAGATTGGTATTCCCTGTAAGCATAAAAAATACAGCAAAGAACAAACTGTACAGAATACCAAGCCCCGAAGCCAATCCGTCAATTCCATCAATCAGATTTAAAGCATTGATAATAACAATAAATACAAAGAATGAAAGGATATAACTCTGCCAATCGGCAATTTCGTAAATACCCATAAAACCATGCAAGTTGGTGAGGCGAATGTCCGAGAGAACAATCAGAAAAAACGCAGACGCCAGTTCGCCAATAAGTTTCCAACTCACATTAAGGTCAATTAAATCGTCGACAAAACCAACAATCAGAATAATAAAAACACCCAGAATGATAAACTGTAACTGACTGAAAATACCAAAGGAGAAAAGAAAAACCGTAACAAAAAATGACACAAAAATATTAATCCCACCAATATTGGGAATTGCCCCTTCATGAGAAGTTCGCTTATTTGGTTTCACCACAAAATTATGTTTTCGCGCAATATCCAGAACGACAGGCATAAACGCAAGTCCGATCAGAAAAGAAACAATAATGACTAAATAAGGGTGTTGAGCAATTATCTGGTTGATATAATTCATTTCTAATTACAAATATATTTTCTTAAACGTCGAGACGTTCGTATTGTGAGTTCTTACTTTTAAATTCGGGTACAATCTTTTTCATTAGCGAAACCGTGAGGAAATTCTTACAACTATTGCTATATGCCAACAGCTCATCCATCTGAGCCGACACAGTTTCATAATCGTACTCCTGCACTTTTGCAATCATAATCTTCGGATTGTGCGTTTCCGTTGTTTTCTCTTTATGGTTAAGCAGTTCTTCGTAAAGTTTTTCGCCCGGACGAAGACCTGTGTACTCAATTTTTATATCTACTTCAGGAACAAATCCGGCCAGTCGAATCATTTTCTTAGCCAGATTTACAATTTTCACAGGGCTTCCCATATCGAAAATAAATATTTCGCCCCCCTGCCCCATTACGCCGGCTTCGAGCACAAGCATACATGCTTCGGGAATGGTCATAAAATACCTGATAATCTCAGGATGCGTCACTGTTACCGGTCCGCCCTTTTCAATCTGACTTTTAAACAAAGGAATCACAGAACCATTAGAACCCAACACATTACCAAAACGAGTGGTAATAAATTTGGTTGAAAACTCATTACGCTGTGTCAGATTTTTGTAAAGCGACTGTACGTAAATTTCGGCAATACGTTTTGAAGCTCCCATCACGTTTGTGGGATTCACAGCCTTATCGGTCGAAACCATTACAAAGCGCTCCACTTTATATTTTACAGCCAAATCGGCCATGTTTTTAGTACCACCCACATTTACCTGAATACTCTCTACAGGATTGTCTTCCATCAACGGCACATGTTTGTAAGCAGCAGCATGATAAATAATATCAGGACGATACATGTCCATCATATATTCCATACGCTTCAAATTACGCACGTCGCCCAAAAAAACTGTAAAATGCTGATCTTCGTATTTGGTTTCAAGCTCCAAACGTAGATTGTGCATGGGCGATTCGGCCTGATCGAGCAGTACCACCAGTTTAGGTTTGTACTTAATCACCTGATTTACAATTTCACTTCCGATAGAACCCGCAGCACCGGTAACAAGTATCACCTTATCGTTATGCAACGCTTCAATATTTTCGGTAGATATGCTGATTTGTGGACGCTCCAGTAAATCCTCAATTTGAACCGATTTAATTTGTTGAATATTAGGCACTTCATTTTGCCAAATACTTACAGGTGGAAGCGTCAGAATCGTAATATTATTATTCAAAAAAACATCCAGATCTTTTTCAGGATTTATTTCTTTCATTTTCAATGGCGATATAATGATAGATTTTGCCTTTTTGGCCACTACCCTTTTTACCACTTCAGAATTCATCGGATATACTTTTACACCTCTGATCAACCGCTGTGTAGCAGTCTGATCGTCGTCGATAAAACCTACCAGCTTAAACTTCACCTCTCCCTGTGCCGAAAGCAACATTTTGGCAATGCCTATGGCTGCATTTTTTGTTCCATATATCATCACAGGCGTTCTCTGACCAGAATTCTGACTAAAATAATCGTAGCCAATTTTTACCGACATTCTTAAAAAGAACAGAAGCAGAAACGCAATAATACCATAGAACAACAATCCCGAATAAAAGAAAAGCAGGTTGTCGTTGGTTTTTTCGAATAAAAATGTAACAAAACCAATTAAAATGACATTTGCGAATACCGCAAAAAGTAGTTTTACCGCATCCACATATCCTGAATATCGTAAAACTCCTGAATAAGTATGGAACAACCAAAAGAAAAACACCTGAAAAACTATCAACACGAATAATCTTTGATAGAAATTCAGAATTCTGACATCCGGAATATCAATAATCAATTGCGACGAAAGCAGGCAGGATGCATAATAAGAAATCACGCAGAGCAATACATCCAATACCAACACTATCCAGCGCGGAAGATACTTTAGAGAGATGATATGTGAGAACATATCGCTGCTTCTCATAAAGCCAAATATATCTTTCATGGGCCTGAAGTGATTTTATAACTGATTGCAAAGATAATTCTAAAATACGAAAAAAATAATATATATATGAAATTAACGCCATTTTGAACGAAATCACCTGCAATTCTTTATGCAACAAG
>JAGPIU010000078.1 GCA_018054805.1 Paludibacter sp.
TCGAGATAGGCAAGCCCGTCTTTCGAAGTTATTTTTTTTGCCATTGTGGCAATTTGCGTTTGCGTATTATCGAAGCAATCCATCAGTGCTTTTATTTGCGAAGGATCGATAAATGGTTCGTCGCCCTGTATATTAACAACCACATCAAACCTTTCGCCCGTATTGCAAAGAGCTTCGTAGCAGCGGTCGGTACCACTTTGATGATGCGGTGATGTGATAATCACTTTTCCACCAAAGTTTTTTACGGCGTTTGCAATTCGTTCATCATCGGTAGCTACATACACATTATCGAGTATTGTTGAGGCTTGTTCGTAAACTCTCTGAATCATAGTTTTCCCACCAATCAGTGCCAGAGGTTTGCCCGGAAAACGAGTTGATGCAAACCGCGCAGGAATAATCCCTGCAAATTTCAAATTGTTCATTCTGTTAGTTTCCTGATTTGCTTTTAATTAAAAACTTTGCTTTGCGGAAAATACGATGTTTGATACGCACCACCCACAACGAATAGCGTATAAAAATCAATACAACAAGCGGGAACACAGCGGCATTGAAATCCTGAACCGAGAGAGCTACAGCAATGAGTGAAAGTACCAATAAAAGAATGTTTATCAGTTGATATACAAACATATAAACTCTTAGTGGTTTTACCCAAATGAGTACTGCTGCTATAATGTTTAACGGGTTGAGCCAGAGTATATTTAAATTGTATTTTACCAATGGATGCAGCGAAATAAACATCAGATAAAACACAATTATTCCTGCAATACCAGTACCGAGCAGCAGGAGACTGTCGAGCATAGTATAGTATTTTTTTGTTTTTTGTTCGTAAAGCGAAAGTAAAATTCCGAGTAACAGGAGGGCCGAAAAAATGACGAATGGTTTGGAAATCAACATTGATGATTGTGTTTCAGTTGCTTGCGAACTTACAATAACCTTTGTTTCTTTTACCAGATTACGGTTGTTTTCATTGTTTTTAGTGATAACTTTTGCTCTCTCAAATTCGTTCATCAGCACTTCGGGCAGGAACATACTTTCGTACTGCTGAGTGGTTTTGTCGGCCGACATTCCAAAAACCAGATCGATGCCAAATTTTAGCCATGTATCGTGACCTACATATTCGCCAACCCACTGACGAAAAGTTTTCGAATCGGTAGTGTTCTGGAATTGAATGTATCCTGTTATATTGTTAAGTATTTTGTCTCTGGGTCGGGTTGCGCAGTTGTCAAAAACATAATTGTATCTGTAAACACGATTCTCAGGGCGGTAGTTCTCGATCAGGGCATTGATGATTTTTCGTTTTTCGGTGGTGGAAAGGTTAAGCACCTGCTCCCATACCATTGAGTTCCTTTCTTCATATTCAGCCAGAAAAAAATCTGTAGGGTGCACGCCAAGATAATAATCGGTTTCGCCTTTAATGAATTTATAATAAAAGTTTTCGGTATTAAAACTGAAAATTCCATAGTTGAAAACCATGTCTGTTTTTGTAACCGGATCGTTGATTCTGATGCCTGAATGTCCGAATTTGGCGTAAACTTCCTGTCCCGGGGAACATGTGAGTATGCTGATAGATGCTGAATCGCTGAATTGCATTTCCTGTGCTTTCACAATTGTCAGCATCAAAGTGGCTACAATAATCAGAAGTGTTTTTTTCATTCTTATATTCTTTAAATTCCAGAGAAAACGGATATGACTCCGTTTTGCAGCAGACTTATGGTATATTACGAAAATATACGGACAATATAGCTCTCTCAATGTCTGATTTTATGCTGTTTATAATAATTTGTGTACAAATGTAATAACATTTATTTGAAAAACGATTAAATTGTTGTTTCAAATTCTTTGTTTGGTTATTTTTTGATTATAAATGATCTTTGGTAACTCTGTTGGTTTGTAGTGATAAGTACAAAGTATTTAGTTTGTTTAACTGATTTTTGTTGGCTTTTTTGATAGAAATTGTGTTTTATATCGAAAAATTACTAAATTTGTGCTTTAAAACATTGTTATCAAACATATTTTTTCTTGTGTATTGTCATGGCCAAAAAAATCACAGCGGAATTGAAACCCATCGAAGAAGTGTTGACAGTGTGGGATGTGTTAACACCCGACGAACGACAGTTTGTTAAGAATCACTATACTATACATTATTTCAAGAAGAATGAAATGATTCACTGTGAGGGCGATATTCCAACGCATATGATGGTGCTGGCTGCCGGAAAAGTGAAGGTTTACAAAGAAGGTGTGGGCAGTCGTACACAAATTATCCGTATGTTGAAACCCGGTGAAAACTTTGGGTACCGTGCTATTATTGCCAGTCAGACTTACAATACAAATGTGGCGGCATTTGAGGCCTCGACCGTATATATGCTCAAAGCCGATATTTTTTTATCAATTTTGCGCAACAACAATGCATTTTGTTACCGTTTTCTGGAAGAAATTGCTGCCGATTTGGGTGCTTCGGATGCACGAACTGTAAATCTCACACAAAAACACATTCGGGGACGTCTGGCAGAAGCACTACTTTTGTTAAGCAAAAATTACGGTCTCGAAGAAGATGGTGCCACCATTAATATTTATCTCTCCCGTGAAGATTTGGCAAATCTATCGAATATGACTACTTCCAATGCCATTCGTACCTTATCGAATTTTGTGAACGAACACATTATAGCGATGGATGGGCGAAAACTGAAGATTATTGACGAAGATCGTTTGATAAAAATCAGTAAAATGGGTTGACTTTTCCCGCTCTTGTGTATATTTGCATTGTGAATGCCAATTTATTTCCCGATTTTGTGCGATACTAATCGGTACGTTTATTGTACCGTTAGTCATCCGTTTTGTATGGCAGGATTTTAATCGTTTATTTATCCTGAAATACACGTAAACTGACAAATATTACAATTTTTGTCATGCCTGATCAGGAAAATAATCATTTTGCAAATTTATAAGTATCGGGGAATGAACTCAGAACAAATACAAACTACATTTTCAGCAATCGTCAATTTTTTATTGAAAGCAAAAATTAAAAATGCTTTTGACAAAATAGAATTGATGGTGGGCGAATTGCAAATGGGCAATTATACCGACCGTTGCGACGAACTACAGCAAAATTACCGCTATCTGCTTCAGTACTACATTGATGGTGTGGACGATCCGCAACGAAAAGTGGTATATAATCGTTTGGTTTCCAGAATGTACGTGCTGGCTTCCGAGCTAAGGGAGGAATTGCTGTTTCGCAATTCTACGGCTTTCGAATTTATCCAGAAACGATATTTTCCACACAAACTGCGTTTTAGCAATTACGACGATTTGTATGATGCGCTGACGTATTTTCATCGGCAAAAAGAACTTCTCGAAGCCGAAAATCGTGCTTCGGGAAACGATATGTACCGCATTCGCTCGAATTTTGAGAAGCTTTTGCCCGATTTATTCTCAATTTTGTGGCTGAGTACCCGCTACGACCAAAAGGAGCGACAACTTTATCTGAATATTCAGGATAAATCGTATCCCGGTGTGATTGAAAAGTCGCTTTCGGTTTCGGCGCTTACGCTCAATTTATGGCGAATGTTCGACGAGCAGAAACTGATGCTTTTGCTTGATAGCTGTCTGTCGGATGTTCCGCAGGTAAGGCAACGAGCCCTTACCGGACTTTGCTTTGTAATTGCACGTCACAATGACTTTATTCCATATTTCCCGGCTATCCGCAACCGTTTGGTGTTAATGGCCGACGACCAGCATTTCAGTGAGCAATTGAGCAATATTATGGTGCAGATTGCCACAACAATGGAAACAGATAAAATTAGCCGTAAAATGCGCGAGGAAATTTTACCTGAGGTGATGAAAATGAGTCCGTTGCTGAAAGACCGACTTGATGCCGAAAAGCTTATGAATTCCGACGAGTGGGAAGAAGCTAATCCTGAATGGCAGGAAATGCTTGAAGCGAGCGGCGTAAGCGATAAACTGCAGGAACTAAGCGAACTTCAGCAGGAAGGTGCTGATGTGTATATGAGCACTTTCTCGCTTTTGAAAAATTTTAGCTTTTTCAACGAGCTATCCAACTGGTTTTTACCCTTCGATTCGTCGCATACAACTGTGAATGAGCTTTTCCAGTCGGACGATCGTGGCCTGATTACAGCCTTTGCCGCCAATAATGCCATGTGTAATTCCGATAAATACTCATTCTGCCTGAGCATACTTCAAATGCCCGAAATGCAGCGCAATATGCTGAAAAATAGTTTTAAAATGGAGGCTGAACAGCTTGAGGAAATGGCTCGCGACGAAGCTGTGCTAACACCCGATCTTGCTGCCAAAAACATTTCGAAACATTATGTGCAGGATTTGTTCCGTTTCTTTAAATTGCATCCGCAGCGTGCCGATTTTAGCGACTTCTTTGTAACATCGCTCGAAATGCACAAATCCTTTTTGTTTGACACTATCGCTTCGGGTAATCTGATTAAAGCGCGTTTGGCCGATTTTTACTTTTCAAAATCGCATTACAAAGAAGCTGTTGAACTATATCGTGAACTACTCAACGAAAATGAGCCTACCGCTGCGCTTTACCAGAAACTGGCTTTTGCTTTGCAACAGCTTTCGAAACTCACGGAGGCGCTTGATGCGTACAAAAAAGCTGACATAATTCAACCCGACGATTTGTGGACTGTGCGAAAAATTGCACTTTGTTACCGTTTGGTGGGCGATTATCAGAATGCACTCAATTATTACCGACATGCATCTTATCTCGATCCTGAGAATCTGAATATTCTAATGAATGTGGGTAAATGCCTGCAGGAGCTCAAAATGTATAACGATGCGCTTGCTGTGTATTACAAAATTGATGCGCTCACCGAAAACAATTATAAAGCATGGAAAGCCATTAGCTGGTGTGCTTTTGTGGCCGGAAATTTATCAAAAGCCGATTATTATATTCAGAAACTTATTGAGCACGAGCCCGATAATCATGATTTGATAAATGCCGGACATATTGCGTGGTGTAATCGCAAATTGAAAGATGCGCTGGTGTTTTATAAAATGGCGCTCGAACATTATCAGCATAACTTTGAAGTTTTTGTCAATGCGCTCGATCAGGACAAGCCTTATTTACTGGCCAATGGCATTGACAAAGATGAATATCCACTTATGCTCGATGAATTGTTATATTCCTTTTGAAAAATAATAAAAATCAAATAATTATATCCGAATGAAATTTTTCCGAATATTCAGTGCTGTAGCATTTGTAGCTGTTTTTGCTTCGTGCAACGGGGGTGAATCGCCTGAAAAACAGGCTGACAAGAAGCTGCTGGAAATTGAGCAGTTGATTGCCGACAACGACTGGGCTACAGCCCGCTTGAAAATTGACAGTATTCATACGCTTTTTCCACGCTTGGTGGATAAACGTAAAATAGCTGTGGCGTTGGCTGATACTATCAGTCGCCGCGAAAGTGCCCGCATGCTGGCTTATTGCGATAGTATTTTGCCTGTGAAAAAAGCAGAAGCCGACTCATTGATGAAATACTTCCGCTTCGAAAAGGATGAAAAATACCAAGAAGTCGGAAATTATGTTTATAAATCGCAAATTACCGAACAAAATACGGGTAGAAACTATTTGAAGTGTTATGTGGACGAAAAGGCGAATTTCTACCTCGTAAGCAATGTGGGAGGATCGCGTATTAATCACCGAAATGTGATGGTGTCGGCAGGTGACGGATTTGCAACTACCGAAAACGATAGTGTAGCCAAAGGCGTTTTTCATAGTTTCACTACCGACGGACAATATTTCGAAAGTCTGACTTTTACAAATGCTGATGGCGGTATCGGAGGATTTATAGCTGCTAACCGAAACGAGAAAATAAAAGTGACACTGCTCGGA
>JAGPIU010000079.1 GCA_018054805.1 Paludibacter sp.
TAGCATACACATCTCCTGTGAAATCTTTCAGTCCGGCATTCCCCTGAGTAGCATCGAAAATAATTTCCACGTCTCCGGTATAGGCTTCGGTGATAAAGGCAGGGCTTGTGGACGAAATCTGAGCCTGTACAATATATCCAAAGCAAAGGATAAGAAGTGTGAGTAAGGTTTTTTTCATGATTTGCGATTTTTATATAAATGATTGTTGTTAATTATCAGCTCTTTACAATATGTGGCTGCAAATATAACCGATTGAACATTCTTTTGTTTATATAAACAGGATGCAATGAAAGTATTTTAGTTGCAAACGATTGCAGGACACGACAAACAAAAAGAGCAGTGCGGTTTTAGTGGCCGACTGCTCTTTTTTAAAATAATATTGTGTCCACTCCGAAAAGGGTAGAACGCAAATTACGCAAATAAGAAAAAATGATTAAATGTTTGTCTTTCTGCGATATGGCTAATTCTAATGTTATGTAAATTTGTATTGTTGTCCGGTAAAAAATCATTGGATTGTTCTCCGCCGCGGCAGATCTCATTTTAGTCATTTTGAAAATTTTCACCGGACAACACTGATGAATTTGCGTTCAAAATGACTTTTCGGAGTACATTCAATATTAAATATTTTACTGGATTATTTTTTTACGGTCTTTACAACTACCCAATTGTTTTTTTCTTTAAAATCAATTAGTTCCAGTCCGTTGCGGTTTAGTTCAGCTTCGATTACGGGAATGTCGGCTTTGTAGAATCCGCTCATATAGAGTTCGCCACCTGTAGTCAGACAGGCAGCATATTTTTCCATATCGGCCAGCAGAATGTTTCGGTTGATATTGGCAAGAATAATGTCGAAATGCAGTCCGTCGAGCAATTCGGCACCACCAAGTTTTACCTCAATGCCACTGACTTTGTTCAGAGCTATGTTTTCGAGCGAGTTTTCGGTACACCAGCTGTCGATGTCGATAGCCAGCAGTTCGGAAGCACCACGCATGGCAGCCAGAATTGCGAGTACAGCAGTACCACAACCCATATCAAGCACTTTTTTGTTGGTCAGATTCATTTTCAGAATTTCTCCGATCACCAGACTTGTTGTTTCGTGATGCCCGGTGCCAAACGACATTTTAGGATCGATAATAATGTCATATTTAGCCACAGGAATATCCTTGTGAAACGAACTGTGAATTACACATTCTTCGCCAATCACAATGGGTTCAAAGTAATGCTTTTCCCATTCCTCGTTCCAGTTTTTAGAGGCTACAGTTACAATTTCGTATGAGATAGCCACTTCTAAGGGGTAGTTGTTGATGGCATCTTTCAGACTATTTTCGTTAAATTTTGTTTCAGGAATAAATGCCTGCATCCCGTTTTCGCAGGGCACAAAACTGTCGAATCCAATTTCGGCCAGTTCGGCTGCAAGAATATCAGCCATAAATTCTTCGAATGCTTCGAAACTAAAGTCTACTTGTATAAAGTTCATTTGTTGTGGTTTTATTTTTTTTGAAATGAGACTTACAAAATTACTATAAATAATCCGACTATCACAGTGTAGAGGATAATTCAGACAGTGTTTTTCTTCCAATTACTTATGTGTTTTTTTATTGTTGTATGGCAAAAATATTTGGATTCTTCGCTTTGCTCTGAATGACAATGCTTTGTGTTGAATTTTGTTGGGAGGTGGTGGGTTGGCGGCTTCGCCGCTTCGCCGCCAACCCACCACCTCCCAAATATATAACTAACTGACTGTCATCTCGAACGAAGTGAGAGATCTTAAACTTTCTCTAAAAAAATTACCGGACAACAGTGGTGTTTTTTAGTGTAAAACAGTTTTAATGTTATTTCCTCATAAATCTTTGTGCAATTCAGGCCCGAAATTTGTTATGAAAATGTATATTTGTAGTAGCAGAAATAATTGTAAAATAAACGATTAAATTCGATGTAAATCATCCTGAAATTTAGTTTTGTGGCATGATTATTGATTAATAAATTAAAAATAAATCTTTCAATTATAAGGAGGAATCATTATGAAACCAACCATCATTACATTGATTATGTCGCTGTTTTTATCTTTGGGATTATTCGCCCAGGATAAACAAATTGTCGACGACATATACTTTAAACCGTCGGATGCAAAAGCTTTGATCAAAGAACGAAAGAATAAGACAGTTACACGCCCTAATGTGAAAAATGGAGTGCGTGAAATTGTTTTTTCTGACCAGCTTGAAGACAGCACAGATTTAGATGCCGATACACTTGCCATGCGTCCTGAGCCGCTTGATTCGACTGAGGATGCAGGATATTATGTAAACGGCTTTAATGGAACCGAGTCCGATTTGGAATACGCTAATCGTATTCGTAAATTCCATAATCCGAAGTACACTATTTTTATTGGTGATCCTGCTTACAATGATATTTATTTTCTGAATAGCTGGGACTGGAACGTATATGTGGATGGATCGTATGCCTGGGTAACTCCAACCTGGACAAATCCTTATTGGTTCGATTATATGTATAGTCCGTACAGTTACAGCAGCTGGTATTGGAGACGAAATTTATATTCTCCTTATTATGGTGGATTCTATGGTGGATATTATGGAGGTTACGGTTCTTGGTATTCAGGTTATTACGACCCCTGGGGATATGGCTATTATGGTTACGGATATGGTTATGGATACGGTTACGGCTACGGCTACAATGGTTGGGGATACCCCTATAATGGATCGTATTGGGGATATTCAGACTGGACTCCATCCTATGGAAACAATTCGCGAAACTATAATGAAGCAAGTCGACGAGATTTGTACACGCAAAGTGGTCGTGGCTCTGTACGTAATACTTCATCATCAACTATTGGCGGAAGCCGAAACAGTTACAGTGCAGCCACATCGACAGGTAGAAGCGGATATACACGCTTAAGCTCGGATGCAAACAACAATATTACACGTAGTTCTTCGTCTACTTCGGTGAACCGTACTTCTACAGGAAGGGCTGTAAACCAGGGAGCAAATACCTACAGAACAGGTGAAGGATCTGCTCCAAGATCGGGATATACAAGAACATCGCCACAAACAACTACCAGAACTTCTACATATTCTGCAAATGGTGCTACACGTTCGACTTATAACACTGGTCGTACAAATACAGATGGATATCGTACTTCGAATAACTCCGGAGATTACAGAACTTCAGGCAGAGTGTCGACAACGCCGAGAACCGGTACAGTTAGTTCAGGTGCTGCAACACCTGGTGCAACAACACGTCCGTCTTCGTCATATTCCAGTGGCAGAACGCAGCCTTCAGGTGGTTCTACCGGAACTGTGTCAACACGTCCTACTTATTCCACAGGTTCAGCCACTCCACGTAGTTCGTATTCGAGCAGTAGTTCTACACCTTCATCTTCTTCTTCATCAAGCAGAGGTAGTTATCAGAGCAGCAGTTCGTCGCGATCTTCTTCAGGCTCCAGTTACACTCCGTCTTCATCTTCCTCATCCTCCTCTTCTTCAGGATCATATTCGGGAGGTAGCAGTAGTTCCTCGTCGTCTTCATCTTCCTCTTCTTCGCGTGGAGGAGGTAGTTCAGGTGGCAGACGATAAACAGAAGACTGATAGTTAGATATGAAAATTGATTGTGTCCTTTTCAAGAATAATGAAAACAGAATTTATACATTAAGATAATATATTATGAAACGAATACTATTAACGCTGGCCTGTGTTTCAGCTTTTTCGGGCGCCTTTTCGCAGGTGGAATTTGATGCACTGAAAGTTTCGCAAACAGATATTATAGGAACTGCAAGATATACCGGAGTTGCAGGAGCTTTTGGTGCTTTGGGGGGCGATGCTTCTGCTATCAAGGACAATCCTGCCGGACTTGGAATTTTCCGTAAGTCGGAACTTACAGCAACAGCTGATATATTGATGCAAAATGTTTCGTCAACATGGAATGGAAAGCAAGGTGTCAATGATTTGTTTAAATATGGTTTTAATAATCTGACTTATGTAATTGCCTTGCCTACATGGCGTTCAGAAAGCGGTTACGAAGGTTTGCTAAGTTCCAATTTCGCTTTTTCCTACAATAAACTGAAAAACTTCAACCGTAGTGTATCTATCAATAGTAAGCCCGCTGCTTCGTCGATGACGCATTATATGGCCGAATTTACCGATAGAAATTTGGGTTATTATAACAAAGATTGGTCGAATTACACGCTTGTTCAGGATAACTATCCAATGAATGGTGCTGCAAATCCTTATCAAAACGTTGATATTCCATGGATTAGTTATATGGCTTATCAGGGTTATCTGATTAATGACTCGCTGGTTAATCAGGAGGTAAGATGGTTTTCGCTACTTAATAACGGAGATATGGTGACTCCTTCGTACACGCTTCGCGAACAGGGTGGAATTGACGAATATAATTTTGGCTGGTCGGGAAATTTCAGTAATCGTTTCTTTATTGGCGCTACTCTCAATATGCAATCGCTCTATTATCGTGCGGACAGTAAATATACCGAGAGTTTTCAGCAGAACAGGAGTATGGGTATTGATAATACCTTGATTATGAATGGAACCGGTTTTAATGTGAATGTAGGAGCCATATTTGTGCCGGTTGATTTTATTCGTTTCGGACTTGCCATGCACACGCCTATGTTTTACAACCTGAGTATGACAAACTATGCCGATTTGAACTCCTCGATGGCCAATAAACAAATGTCGCCCGAGAATGTGGTGAAATACAAACAAATGTCGCCTTTTCAGCTGAATGCCAGTGCTGCTTTTTTGCTTGACAAAAAAGGTTTTGTAAGTGCCGAATATGTTTTAAATAATTATAAAGGTATGCGTTTACAGGATCAGGAAGGTAATTCGCAAGCTTATCCTGATGAGAATGCTGGTTTTGGACAAATGATGAATAATTCGCGAACCATAAAAGTGGGAATTGAGTATAAACTGACCGACAATTTTGCGCTCCGCGGAGGATTTGCCAATAGCAGTGCTGCTACACGGCCTGATGCCACCAAATGGTTTATTCCCAGTACCACACGTACCGATAATGAGTATTTTGTACACAATCGTACCGATTATTTTACTGCAGGTTTGGGTTATCGTGAAGCAGGTTGGTATATAGATATGGCATATATGAACAAGGCATTGAATGAGACATTTTACGCATATAACTCAGCTATACTGGCAGATGCCTATAAAGTAAATCCGGCAACGGTTAAAACGACCAACAACAATGTAGTGATTACATTAGGGTTAAGGTTTTAGTATTTAGATTGATCTTGTTTTATTTTTTTTTGAAAAGAGCAGCTTTCGGGTTGCTCTTTTTTTTTGCTATGGTGACAGTTTTATTTTGTAAATTTCATATTTCTTTTATTGTATTTGAAACTACTCTGAGGGGATTGTGAATGCTATACATTTCAACTTACGATATTACAATTAGTTTATGATTATAATTGTAATGATTTGGTTTTTCGAAGATTGCTAAATTATTTTGTATATTTGTAAGCTGATTTTCGAAATGCCTTTGTTGTATGAATAATTATTCATCTCGTCGTTGATGTCTTTCAACGCATAGTTATCTCAAAATATATGTCAATATGAGAAAACCGCTGCTTCTATTGTTTAGTTTTTTTGTTGCATTACCTTTGTTTTCGCAGGAAGCCGGAGGAGGTTTTCAGGAGGATGTGAATCAGTTATTCATACCTCTTTTGAAATTGCTCGACACAATTCTGTTTTGGGATCCTTTTGCTGCTATGGGTTTTGACTTTGGAGTGAAAATTCCATTTATAATCATTTGGCTTATTTTCGGAGCTGTTTTCTTTACGATTTATCTTCGGTTTATAAACCTGCGGGG
>JAGPIU010000003.1 GCA_018054805.1 Paludibacter sp.
TTTCTTTTCGTCGGTAAAAGTGCCTTCGAGTACCGATTCGATGGCTTCGCGGTAACAACCAACCACAGTTTTTACATATTCGGCACCGCGCGCACGTCCTTCAATTTTGAACACCCTCACTCCTGCCCGCATCATCTCATCAATGAAGCCAATGGTTTTCAGGTCTTTGGGCGACATAATGTATTCGTTGTCGATTTCGAGTTCAATTTCAGAATCCTTGTCTTTCACCACATAACCACGACGGCAAATCTGATTACAAGCGCCACGATTGGCCGAAATGTTTTTCTCGTGCAAACTCAGGTAACATTTACCCGAAACAGCCATGCAAAGTGCTCCGTGACAGAACATTTCGATACGAATAAGTTCTCCGCTCCTGCCCCGTATATTGTCGCGCTCTATGGCCTGATATATTTCGGAAACCTGCTCCATATTCAGCTCACGCGCCAAAACAACCACATCGGCAAATTGCGCATAAAATTTTAGCGATTCCACATTCGAAATATTCAGCTGCGTAGAAAGATGCACCTCCACTCCTACCTGATTGGCATACATCAAAGCTGACACGTCCGAAGCAATCACTGCCGAAACCTGTGACTCTTTTGCTACGTCAATGATTTCGCGCATCAGTGTCAAATCATTATCGTACAAAATGGTATTTACTGTAAGATAGCTTTTTACGTTGTTCTCGTTGCAAATGCGAACAATCTCGCGTAAGTCATTTGTAGTGAAGTTCGAACTCGACTTCGCACGCATATTCAATTTCTCGATACCAAAATAAACCGAGTCGGCACCCGCTTTTATGGCAGCCGAGAGACTTTCCCACGAACCGGCCGGAGCCATGATTTCGTAAGCAGACCTATCTGACCTGCCCCCCAGCCCCCTGAAGGGGGAGTTGGAGTTAGTATTGTTTTGTATGTTTTCTTTATTCATTTTCTTAAAAAAAATTACACTTTTATATCGTTCCTTAGTGGTTAGATGTACTTAAGAATTCCCCTTTAGGGGTGAGGGGTATTATCGGAAAGCTTATTCCAACCCGAATTTGCTGATATGGAAAATCCTTTATTCCATACTGATATTGAGCAAAATAATCAAGTTTACTGCCTTTCAGAGTGAATTTAGATGCATACACCAAAGGAGCATCACCATAATCACCGGCAGGATTTATATTGGCATTGGTATGAATCCAGCCCCAATAACCCGAAAGCGAGTTATCAAGTTGCCATTTTTTATTGCCCAAAATTATTTTGCCTCCGTACATAGGCGCATCGTCCTGTAAACTGCCCGAAGTTTCCCAGCACAAAAAGCAAGATTGGCCACAGCACGAATTTCGCTGATAAATTTCCCTCCAGTATCGAACGATTTTCCGGCAGCCACATCGAAGTAATAGCCAGGTGTATCGAAGTAACGCCTTTGTATAAAATTTGTTCCCGACGCTGATTTTATGGTTGCATTAAGAATAATATCAGGCATGCGATCGGTTTCTTTCCAAAGCGAAATACGTGTCTGCACATAAAAATCGCCGGCTGCTTTACCTGAATTTTGCGTCATTCCGCGCGCAGTTTTCACTTCATCGGTCACCGAAAAACGTTCGAATCCGGTATTCCAAACGCTCAGCGACACGCGCGAGGGCAGGAGAGGAATCTCAATCTGATAACGGACATTACTGGTTTTATCACCAAATCCAAAATAATAATCACCCATCAGACTCACTGTAGTTTCAGCGGGGATACGGGCATCGCCAAAGTCGGCCACCGGATTTGCATTGGGACCAAACCAGGCAGGAGCGTATTTTACTGTTTGTGAATGAATAGTAAGAACATTACACAGGGAAAAAAAAACAATTAGCGACCGAAAATAATTCATTTTTTAACAGTCTGGTTGAAATTATTAGCTTAAATTCATTGCAAAAGTATATCATAATCATATATACCTGAAATACATTGTACATTTTTATGATAAATAAAGCCCATTTTCTATACATTGTATAAAAAAATATTCACCTAAAATCAGGCGTCAGATTCATAAACTTACCAAACACCCAAATAATTAAAATACTGACAATTAAAGTAAATATAATAGTCAACAAAACAGCAATCTGATTTCGCCTTTTCACCTCACGAATCACATTCTGCTTAATAATCTCTAATTCTTCTTTACTAATGTGTTCATTTTTAAGCTTCAAACGGGACTTTTTGTAAGTCACCACAGCATCGCGATAACGGTTATAATTTCCCCTGTTATTATCGCGCAACGAACTGTTATACTTCATTTTATGCAGCATATCCGCCGCCGAACCACCAAAACTCATAATAGTATCAGATTTATATTCGAAAGCAAAGATAAGAATATCGTGTTAAAACTGAACTTTTTAAGTGACAGGAAGTTTAATTTTCAGTGAATATATTTTTGTAACTTTGCAACCCGTTTTTCCTAATCCCCCTTTAGGGGTTGGGGGTATTATATGAAGATTTCAAATATTGAATTTCCCGATAAACCACTCTTCCTGGCACCTATGGAAGATGTGACCGATCCGGCTTTCCGACTGCTTTGTAAGCGTTTTGGAGCCGATATGCTTTATACAGAATTTGTATCGTCGGAAGCATTGATACGAAGCGTAAACCGCACGCAGCAAAAACTGACCATTTACCCTGAAGAACGGCCTATAGCCATTCAGATTTATGGTCACGATCCTGTATCGATGGCCGAAGCTGCACGCATAGCCGAAGAAGCGCAACCTGATATTATTGACATAAACTTTGGCTGTCCGGTAAAAAAAGTGGCAGGCAAAGGGGCAGGAGCGGGGCTATTGCGCGATATTCCCCGTATGCTGAAAATTACTTCGGATGTGGTGAAAGCCGTAAAACTTCCGGTGACAGTAAAAACGCGTCTCGGGTGGGACGACGACAGCAAAGTGATAGTGGACCTGGCCGAGCAACTTCAGGATTGCGGCATTCAGGCGCTTACAATTCATGGTCGCACACGTGCGCAAATGTACAAGGGCAATGCCGATTGGGAACTTATCGGGAAAGTGAAAAACAATTCCCGAATGCATATTCCGATTATCGGAAATGGCGATGTAACAACTCCCGAAGCTGCATTGGAAAATTTCAATCGCTATGGAGTGGATGCAGTGATGATTGGACGCGGTGCAATTGGCCGGCCCTGGTTTTTTTCGGAAGTAAAACACTACTTTCAAACAGGCGAACATGCGCAAATACTCAGTTTCGACGAACAAAAAGCTGTGCTGAAAGAGCATATTATTGCATCGGTCAACTGGTTGGATTTATCCGAAAGTGAAGCCCTCACTTCGAGTGAGGGTTTCACTGATAGCGAATTATGGAATAAACGTCTGAAAGGCATTATTCACAGTCGCAGACATTTGGCTGCAAGTCCTGTTTTCAAGGGAATTCCCAATTTTAAAGACACCAGAATTGCTATGCTGCGTGCCGAAACCCTGCACGATTTGTTTGGAATTATCGATGGGGTAGAAGAGCCTTTGGTACGCGAAAACGAAAAACCATCAGAAGAAGATATTATTACCTGCGGTTAATATTCAAATAATTAACTAATTATTATTTTTATGTTTCAAAAAAATAAATCAAACTTCGCTCTGAAAGGAGCAGGAGTATTATTATCCATTATGCTTATGACAGGCGCCTGCCAAAACAGTCCGAAACTGACTTCGGGCATCGACACAAATAATCTCGATACTACGGTTCAGGCCGGAGCAGATTTTTATCAGTTTGCCAGCGGTGGCTGGATGAAAAACAATCCTCTGACCGACGAGTATTCACGTTTCGGAAGCTTCGACAAACTGGCAGAAAACAACCGTGAACAGCTCAAAGGCCTGATTGAGGAGATTGCTGCAAAACCTGCTGCCAAGGGCTCGGTTGAACAGAAAATCAAGGATTTATACAATCTGGCTATGGACAGCGTAAAACTGAATGCCGATGGAAATAATCCTATCAAAGTTGAATTACAGAAACTTGCAAACATTAAAACCCGTGAAGAACTTTTAGTTGTTATCCCGGAAATGATGAAAACCGGACTAGAACCTTTTTTCTCGGTTTATGTGGATGCTGATGCGATGAACAGTAGTCAATATCTGGTGCAGACTTATCAGGGTGGTATCAGTTTGGGCGAACGCGATTATTATCTCGAAAATGATGCGCACACCAGCGAAATTCGCGAGAAATACCGCAATCATGTAACCAAAATGTTTGTTCTGAATGGCTTCGACGAAGAAACTTCTAAAAAAGTTACCCAAGCTGTTCTGAAAATTGAAACAAGTTTGGCAAAAGCTGCTTACGATCAGGTGAAATTGCGCGATCCTCATGCCAATTACAACAAAATGACTGTGGAAGAATTACAAAAACTTATTCCTGAAATTAACTGGAATACATTTTTCAATACTCTGGGAATCAAGAATATGAAAGAACTCAGTGTATCACAGAAAGAAGCTATTCAGGAAGTTGGACGCATTACTGCAAAAGAACCTGTACAGGATATTATTTACTATTTGCAATGGAAACTGATTGATGGTTCTGCCTCGTATCTTTCGGACGAAATTGCGGCTCAGAATTTTGATTTTTACGGCAAAACACTTTCAGGTAAAAAAGAACAATCGCCACGCTGGAAACGCGCAGTAAGCAATGTAGATCAGGTACTTGGCGAAGCAGTAGGGCAGATGTATGTAAAAAAATATTTTCCTGCAGAAGCTAAAACACGCATGCTGAACTTGGTTAAAAATCTTCAGACTTCTTTGGGCGAACGTATTCAGCAACTCAGCTGGATGGGCGACTCCACCAAAATAAAAGCAATGGAAAAACTGAACACGTTCCACGTGAAAATCGGTTATCCCGACAAATGGAGAAGTTACGATGCTCTTGATATTCAGAAAGATTCGTACTGGGCAAATATCCAGCGCGCAAGCTCATTCGAGAGCGAATATATGTTTGCAAAAGCAGGCAAAGAAGTGGACAAGGACGAATGGTTTATGACTCCGCAAACTGTAAATGCATATTACAATCCTTCAACCAATGAAATTTGCTTTCCTGCAGGCATTCTGCAATATCCTTTCTTCGACATGAACGCCGACGATGCCTTTAATTACGGCGCAATCGGAGTGGTGATCGGTCACGAAATGACGCACGGATTCGACGATCAGGGATGCAAATTCGACAAAGATGGTAATCTGAAAAACTGGTGGACAGACGAAGATAAAAAACAATTCGACAGTCGTGCTCAGGTTCTTGTAAATTATTTTGATAAAATTGAAGTAGCTCCTGGTGTTTTTGCCAACGGAAAATTCACGTTGGGCGAAAACATTGCCGATCACGGAGGTCTTCAGGTTTCGTTCCAGGCTTTCAAAAACGCCACAAAAAATGCTCCTTTGAACTCTATCGACGGATTTACTGCTGAACAACGATTCTTCCTTGCATACTCAAATGTATGGGCTGGCAACATTCGTCCTGAAGAAATTCTGCGTCTCACCAAAGAAGATGAACATTCACTCGGTCGCTGGCGTGTGAACGGCGCATTACCACATATCGATGCATGGTACGAAGCATTTGGTATCACCGAAAAAGACGCCATGTATATTCCAAAAGAAAAACGCGCAAGTATTTGGTAATAAAAAGAAAGAGCTGAAAATTAAATTTTCAGCTCTTTCTTTTTATCAATTCATCGAAAGCAAATCATCCATAATATCACGTTTTTGTTGCAGGCGCGGGATTTTTTGCTGACCTCCGGTTTTTCCATGTTTCACAAGCCAGTCCATAAATAAATTCTGACGGGCAATAACCACTTCAGGCATTTCCAGAGCTACATTTTTGTTTCGTTTCGATTCATAATCGGAATTCTGATCGCACAAAAGTTTATCGAGCGTTTTCTGAAAACGAACAGGGTCGGAGGGAGGCTCCTTAAACTCAATCAACCATTGATGACGTGCTTTTTCATGTTCGGTTGGAGGTACCACAGTGGCTGTGTAGTTCAGTACATGTACGCCACAAGCTTCAGCAGCACCCGTAATTGCAGCATCGGCATTTCCAACCATTAGTTCTTCGCCACAAAGGTTCAGAAAATGTTTGGTACGACCACTGATCACAATTTTATATGGATTTACCGAAGTGAAAGTGACCACATCGCCAATATTATAGCGCCACAAACCACTATTGTTTGAAATGACCATAGCATAGCTTTTACCCACTTTTACTTCCCACAATGGAATCGGAGCAGCATTTTCGTTATCGGTATCCACAAACTCGTAAAAAGTGCCATAATCGAGCATTAAAAGCATTCCCGGATCGGAAAAATCATTCTGCATGGCAAAAAAACCTTCAGATGCATTAAACACTTCCAGGAAATTCAATTTTTTCGAAGGGAACATTTTAACGAACATTTCTCTGTAAGGATCGAAACTTACGCCTCCATGAATAAAAAGCTCCATATTTGGCCAAATTTCGGTTAAATCACTCTTTCCGGTCACTTCTGTTATATGTGAGAAAAGAATTTGATACCACGAAGGAATACCCGAAAAACTAACTACATTTTTGCTGATAATTTCAGGAATCATTTTGTCCATCTTTTCCGTAAAATCACCAATCATGCAGGTTTCGTGCTTAGGAACACGCACCATTTTCACGAAAGGATTCATGCGCTCGTTGAGCATTCCCGAAAGCATTCCTATGTGTAAACCATATTCATTTAAGCTCGTTTCGCCAGCCCCAACAGCAAGCGAGCGCCCGCTAAAAAATTTACTTTTCGGATTTAAATGCAGGTACATTGCAATGGTATCGGCTCCACCTTTAATATGCATCGACCGATAACTTTCATCAGAAACAGGAATGAACTTACTTTTCGCATCGGTAGTCCCCGACGATTGTGCAAACCATTTTACAAGACCCGGCCATAACACATCTGGTTCAGCTTTGAGCATACGTTCTACATAGCCCTGAATTTGTTCATACGATTGTACTGGAACATTTTCAGCAAATTTCTGATAATCAGTTATTTCTATAAAATGAAACTCTTTACCAAAAACAGTGTTTCGTGCTTTTTTTATCAGCATTTGCAACTCCGCTTTCTGAATCTCGGTGGCAGAATTATTGAATTTTTCAATCTGGCTTACTCGATTAGAAAAAAACAGACGGGCTAATGGGGTTATCATAAAGGAATATGTCGTATTAGAGAATTAAAATCAGTTTTTTGAAATAGAAAAATAATTATTATAAAACCATACAAAATTATTAAAAAAACCGGAAACACCGCATTATTTACAAATAAATCAATCTTCAGGAAACAGATTATTCATTGCAACTTTCCGATTGTACTTCTGTTTCGAACTAACAATCGAAGATATTTTAAGGGGTTTTCCGTGTAAACGAATTTCTTCATCTCGACTCGCTTTTCGTGCAGCTTTTATTTGTTGCATCACCGAAAGACCGTTGAAGTTTGTTTTCTTCAATTTGTTTTTGGATTTTTTACTACTCATAATCGACTGATTAATCAATAAATAAAATTTCTCTTTGTCCATTTTCAACTTCACGAATCTCCACATGTACAGTATCATCGGGTAGGAGAGGAGCTATATTTTCGGGCCATTCCACAAAACAATAATCACCACTGTACAAATATTCTTCAGCACCCATATCCACAGCATCGCGCAAATCTTCTATTCGATAACAATCGAAATGAAAAACCGATGATCCGTTTGAACATAAATATTCATTCACAATTGAAAAAGTAGGCGAGTTAATTATATCGTCAACACCCAATGCCTGACAAATAGCTTTTATAAAAGTAGTCTTACCAGCACCCATTTGTCCGTGAAATGCAAATACTCTTTTTTCGCCCACAAAATGTAAAAATTCAAGCGCTGCTGTAGATATCGAATCAATCGATTTTATTATTATACTCATAAAACAAACCAATAACGTGAAAAATTAATAGATATTGTGAAAAATAATGCTCCTGAGAGTTGCAAAAACACATACAACCTGACAGAAAAAAATAAATATTGAAATCTCAGAGGCTCAATTTAGCTTGAAAATAGTTATAAACAACTGACGATCTGGACTTTCCAACAACCTCCTGAAGTTCTGCTTCTGTAGCCAAACTAATTCGTTTTAAGCTCTTAAAATGTTTCAACAGGTCTGTTTTTGTTTTTTCACCAATTCCGGGTATCGAATCGAGTTCAGATGCTGTTTGTGATTTACTCCTTTTCTCACGATGAAATTTTATAGCGAAGCGATGCACTTCATCCTGCAACCCTGCAAAAAATTTGAAAAGCTGATCGGTTGGTTTTAATCCAACGGCCATAGGTGGAAAGCCATACAGAATTTCGTTCGTTCTGTGCTTTGAATCTTTTGCCATACCCGCAATAGGAATATCTAATTTCAATTCATCTTCTATTACCTGACGAATTATTTCCATTTGACCGACACCACCATCAGCCACGATTAAATCGGGTAGGGGAGAAGCCTCATTTAACAATCTTGAATATCGACGAAATACGACTTCTTTCATTGAAGCGTAGTCATCGGGACCACTTACCGTTTTAATCGTATATTTTCGATACTCGCTTTTTGCAGGTTTTGCCTTTTTGTAAACCACACAAGCAGCTACAGCATCCGACCCCTGAATGTTCGAATTGTCAAAACACTCAATGTGCATTGGCAGTTTTGGTAACTGAAGTCGTTCTTTAATGCTCTCTAACAACTGAATAGCTCTTTGATCCGGATTTAACTTTTCAGACTGTTTTAACTTATCGAGTTTATACTGCCTTACATTCTGTAGTGATAAATCGAGAAGCTTTTTACGGTCACCACGCTGAGGTACAAGTATTTTAGCATTACTAATTGTAAAATTAATATGGAAAGGAAGCACTATTTCAGTTGATTTACTATTTAATCTGGAACGAAGCTCCACTACAGCCATAGCTAAAATATCTTCCTTTTCTTCGTCTAAACGCTTTCTATATTCAATAGTATATCCTTGCACAATACTACCTTTCGAAATCCGCAATATATTAACAAATGCAGAATTTTCATTTTCGTCATAGGCAAAAACGTCAGTATCTTCAAGAATTGTATTTGAAATAACTGATTTTGATTTATAATTTTCGATAAGTTCATATTTCTGCTTTACCAAATGAGCTTCTTCAAATTTATACTCGGATGCTAGAATTTTCATTTCATCGAGCAAAAATCTACTTATTTCATTCGCATCTCCTTCAATTATTTTTTTTACAGCATCTATATGTTTACGATATTCATCGATAGTTTCTTTTGCTTCGCATGGTCCGTTACATTTATGAATGTGGTATTGTAAACAAACTTTAAACTTTCCCTTTTTAATGTTTTCATCGAAAAGTGGAAGCCGACATGTTCGAATCGGATATAACTGATGAATAATTTCAAGTAATGAATTTATCGTAAAATTTGAACTGTAGGGTCCGTAATACAAAGAACCATTTTTAATGATATTTCGTGTTTTGAAAACGCGAGGAAAAGGTTCATTGGTAATACAAATACTTGGGTAAGTTTTCCCATCTTTCAGCAAAACATTATAGCGCGGCTGATATTGTTTGATCAGATTATTTTCCAATAAAAGCGCATCTTCTTCTGTATCGACAACTATATATTTCAGATAAGAAATATTCTTTACAAGCACATTTGTTTTACCGTATTCATGCACTTTATTGAAATATGAACTTACGCGTTTCTTTAAATTTTTTGCTTTACCAACGTAAATTATTTCATCGTTTACATTAAAATACTGATACACTCCCGGTAAATCGGGGAGTGTACTTATCTGTTGTTTTAATGTTTCTGAAGCTGTCATAATAAAAAAAATATAATTGTTTCACGTGAAACAAAAGATTTTAAAACATCAATTGTTTCACGTGAAACATCGTTTTTATCGACCTAAAAGCACTAATAAAACATTTACATCGCTAGGAGAAATACCGGGAATACGACTGGCATGGCCAATTGTTTCGGGATCAATCTTTAATAGCTTATGGCGCGCCTCGGTAGATAAGGAAAGAACATTAGCGTAATCAACACGTCCACGAAGAGGTATATGCTCTAAGCGCAAAAGCTTGTCAGCTATCTGTCTTTCACGCTCAATATAACCTTCGTATTTTAGCAAAACCTCTGTAGCTTCAATAATTTCCTCTTTTCTATCAGAAATAGTATCGAGTTTTGCTTTTAAAGCAGGGACAGCATCAGATAAATCTTTTATTCCAAATTGTGGTCGTAAAATCAAATCATGCAATTTACATCCATGTTTAAGCTCGCTTGAACCTGACGAAGCCAGAAAAGCATTTATATGAGTAGGCTTAATAGAATAATTCTTTACGAAATGAAGTAAATCATGTTGAATACTTATCTTTGAATCTAAAAGTGATAAACGGTTTTTATCAGCTAAACCTAAATGACCAGCCTTAGGAGTTAAACGAATATCAGCATCATCCTGACGTAAAATAAGGCGATACTCGGCGCGTGAGGTAAACATACGATAAGGCTCATCAACACCTTTTGTTACTAAATCGTCAATGAGAACCCCGATATAAGCCTCATTTCGTGCCAACACAAAAGGTTCACCACCATGACAATTGATATGGGCGTTGATACCAGCAATTAATCCCTGACCACCTGCTTCCTCATATCCGGTGGTACCATTTATCTGACCTGCAAAAAATAAATTTTTTATCAACTTGGTTTCTAAAGTATGTTTAAGTTGAGTTGGATCAAAAAAGTCATATTCTATGGCATAACCCGGACGAAAAATATGCGCATTTTCAAGGCCTGAAACAGTATGAATCGCACGAATCTGAACATCAAGTGGGAGCGACGAGGAGAATCCATTTATATAATACTCCTGTGAATCGACACCTTCAGGTTCAAGAAATAACTGATGCGATAACTTATCAGCAAATGTAACAATCTTAGTTTCGATACTTGGGCAGTAACGTGGCCCTATACTTTGAATTTGTCCATTATAAAGAGGTGAATCTGTTAAACCTTTTCGCAATTCATCATGTGTATTCTCATTCGTATAAGTTATCCAACAACTCATTTGCTTGAGATTTCTTGAAACTGAATCGAGAAATGAAAACTTATGAAAATCATTCTCACCCACTTGTTCTGACATTTTACTAAAGTCGATTGTACGTCCATCAATACGGGCAGGCGTTCCGGTTTTCATTCTATCAGTAGCAAAACCAATAGATTTCAACTGATCTGTAATACCAAAAGATGCAGGCTCAGAAATACGTCCACCAACAAGCTGACTCTTACCTATGTGTAACAACCCTGATAGAAAAGTACCGGCAGTGAGAATTACGCACTTAGCACGCATTTCAACACCAAGGGCAGTAATAACACCACGTACTTCAGCATTTTCAATGATCAACTGACGTACAGTATCCTGCCAAATTGAAAGATTTGGAGTATTGGAAATAATTTTAATCCACTCCTGAATAAACTGATGACGATCGCTTTGAGAACGAGGACTCCACATAGCAGGTCCCTTTGAGCGGTTTAACATACGAAACTGAATGGCAGAACGATCTGTTACAATTCCCATTTGACCACCAAGTGCATCAATCTCACGTACAATCTGACCTTTTGCAATACCACCCACAGCAGGATTACAACTCATTTGACCAATTTTATTCATGTCCATTGTAATCAGAAGGGTCTTTGAACCCATATTGGCAGCTGCGCACGCGGCTTCATTCCCTGCATGTCCTGCTCCGATTACTATTACATCATATTTAAAATCCATAAGTATATATTTAATTGAATATCAGAGTATTATATAAACACACATTGATATCATTGTATAAAAAACGACTGCAAAGTTATAAACAAAATTTCGAATTGAGTGTTCAAATCTCAATTTCAACAAGTTAAGGAACAATAATGAAACAAATAAAAAAAATAAAAGATTGAGATACAGAGATAAAAAAAGGGATACACAAATGCATCCCTTTAAGAAAAAGTCTTCGTTATTACTACTTCACATCACCTTCGGCAATAAGATATTCAGCTATCTGAACAGCATTGAGTGCAGCACCTTTCTTAATCTGATCGCTAACACACCAGAAAGTAATACCATTTGGGTTTGCCAGATCTTTGCGAATACGACCCACATGTACAGGATCTTTGCCAGAGAGGAACAAAGGCATTGGATATTTCTTTTCAGAAGGATTATCTATCACTTCAACACCCGGAGCAGTAGCAAATGCCTCACGTACTTCTTCGACAGTTAGAGGACGCTCAGTTTCAGCCCAAACACTTTCTGAGTGAGCACGAAGAGCCGGAACACGCACACACATTGCACTCACTTCAATATCAGAATGCATAATTTTGCGGGTTTCATGATACATTTTCATCTCTTCCTTTGTGTAACCGTTATCAGTAAATACATCAATCTGAGGGATAAGATTGTAAGCAAGCTGATATGCAAATTTACTAACAGTAGCTTGTTCTCCGGCCAAAACCTGACGATATTGTAGTTCAAGTTCATCCATTGCAGCTGCACCAGCACCTGAAGCAGCCTGATATGTAGATACATGTACACGTTTGATATGCGAAAGGTTTTCAATAGCTTTCAAAGCCACAACCATTTGAATAGTAGTACAATTCGGATTTGCTATAATACCACGTGGACGATCTTTTGCATCAGAGGCATTAACCTCAGGTACAACCAATGGAATATCATTCTCCATACGGAAAGCCGAAGAGTTATCAATCATTACAGCACCAAACTTAGTTATATCAGCAGCATATTCTTTAGAAATACCAGCTCCGGCAGAAGTAAATACAATGTCCATTCCCTTAAAATCATCACCATGCTTAAGTTCCTTCACTGTATATTTCTCGCCTTTAAACTCATATACACTACCCGCACTACGTGACGAACCAAAAAGAGTCAGTTCGGTCAGCGGGAAATTGCGCTCGGCCAACACACGCAAAAATTCCTGGCCTACGGCGCCACTGGCACCAACGATTGCTACTTTCATTGATTAAATGATTAGTTTTGAGAAAATTATAATCTCAAAAAATGATTAAAATAAAATTTGTTTCTTAATTTATTGTTTATATCTTTGTACGGAAATGTGAATAATAAAACCACACATTAAACCTTAAATTAGTTTGCAAAAGTAATTCATTTTTATATAATTAGCAACAATATGAAAGTACGAATTCTGATATTTATAATATTTGTGTCGATATTAGCTAAAGCACAAATCAACGAAAATTTCTCAGATGGTAATTTTGACAGAAATCCTGAATGGCGTGGAAACACCGAAAACTTCAGAATAAACGAAAAACTTCAACTACAATCCTGCGCAACAACCACATCAGTATCATCACTATTTACAAATTCAGAATCCATAGTAAATGCGCAATGGAAAGCACAATTTATCATTAAATACAGCACATCTTCGTCAAACTATGCAGCAATGTATATTATTAGTGACAATGAAAACCTGACATCAGGCTGCAATGGATATTACGTACAGATTGGTGGTACAAATGATGAAATATCCCTCTTTCTACAACAAGGATCTAAAAAAACAAAAATTATTGATGGACTGGATAAACGTATTGCAGATGATAGCGTAAATGTAGAAGTAAAAGTGACTCGCGACGGGAATGGAAACTTTGAACTGTGGTCGAAAAAAGCAAGCGAAAATGAATATATATTGGAAGGTAAAACGCAAAATAACGCAGTCGTAAACTCATACTACTTTGGCTTGCTATACTCAAACACATCAACAACAGGTAAAGCGTATATATTTGATAATATCGAAGTAACAGGTGAAAAAGCAGAGGATCATATAAATCCAACAATAAAACAATTGAAAATAACTGATGAAAATAAAATTGAATTTGAATTTTCGGAAAGAATAGATACCAGTAATTTAGAAATTGGAATTAATGGGCAATTTTATAAAACAGATAGTGTTGAATTAAATGGAGCAAAAAATATCCTGAGAATAAAACCACAATACAAATTCATAAAAGGAATAAAATATGAAATTACACTATCAGGAATAAGTGATTATTCCGGAAACTATCTGATAAACAATACAGCATATACGGGTATTCCCGAAGATGCTGAAATTGGTGATTTGATATGGAACGAGATCATGTTTAATAATCCTGAAAATTCATCGGAATATGTTGAAATATACAACCGAAGCGCAAAAGTGATCGAACTAACAGGCATGTATATAAGCACACGTAAAAACGATGGAACATTAAACTCAGGTAATAAAATCGACTATTATCTACTAATGTATCCATTTGAATATATGGCATTTACATCATCACCCGATTCAGTCTTACTATATCACAATTGCCCACAGGATGCAAATGTAAATAAGCTAAATATGAGCAGCTTAAATAACACATCGGCTACAATAGTTTTATGCAGCAACAATAAAGAAATCATTTACGATGAGCTAAAATATAATGAAAAATGGCATCACACACTCATCAAAAATCCGAAAGGGGTAGCACTTGAAAAAATAAATCCGGATATGGAAACACAAAATTGCGATTCGTGGCACTCTGCGGGAAGCACAACAAACTATGGTACGCCCGGCTACAAAAACTCACAATACAAAGAAATATATCCAACAGAAACCGAAGATAAAACTGTATGGCTCGATGCTGATAGTTTTAGTCCGGATAATAACGGACATAACGACCTTTGCAGTATACGTTTCAAAAACGAAATGAATGGATACATTGCAAATGTAAAAGTCTTAAATTCAAAAGGTTCGCTTGTGTATGAATTAGCCAATAACAAAATACTACAACCCGAAGATTATCTACTTTGGGACGGAAAAACTAAAACAGGCACAGTCGTAAACGCAGGAATTTACATCATCTACTTCGAAGCAATACATCCATCCAAATCCGAAAAAATAATTAAAAAAATTCCGGTGGCTGTCACATTCTGATTATTTTGATATTTTAACGCCGTATAATACAATAAATCAGCTATCTTTGCAGTCGTTTTTGTGTAAATTAATGTTTTATGACAAAAACTTTTTTAATTGAATAATCAAATAAAATACTTCCGTCATAAATGTACACAAGTTACATTTAGAAAAGTATTTAAACACTAAAGAATGGAAAAAGTAAGCTATGCTCTCGGATTAAGTCTGGGAAACAACTTGATGAACAGCGGAATAGAATCTATCGACTACGCAAAATTAGCAAAAGGTATTCAGGATGTGGTTGAAAAAAACGAACCTGAAATCAGCTATCAGGAGGCACAAGACATTATCAACGAATTTTTCGAAGAACTGCAAAAAAAAGCATCTGAAGGAGCCATAAAAGCCGGACAGGATTTTTTGAATGAAAATGCAAAACGTCCCGAAGTTACAACTCTCGAAAGCGGACTACAGTACGAAATTATCAAGGATGCCAACGGTCCGAAACCAAAAGCAACCGACAAAGTTACAGTACACTATCACGGTACACTGATCGATGGAAAAGTTTTCGATAGTTCAGTACAACGTGGCGAACCAGCTACATTTGGCGTTACGCAGGTTATCAGCGGTTGGGTTGAAGCGCTTCAGCTTATGCCTGTAGGTGCAAAATGGAAACTTTTCATTCCTTCGAATCTGGCTTATGGAGCTCAGGGAGCAGGTCAGGCCATCGGACCACACACCACATTGATTTTCGAAGTGGAACTGATAGGTATCGTATAAATTAATCCTCACAAAAAAAATCTGATAACACATACACACATGAGAAAAACAATTTTATTTTGCCTCGCACTCAGCCTAGTAGCTGTGGGTGCAGAAGCTAAAGAAAAAAAACAAAAAAAATCGAAGAAAAATAAAGTAGAAGTAGTTGAAAAGGTAATGACCAACGATGTGGACTCAATGAGTTATGCACTTGGTATAAACGTTGGAAACGACTTTGCTAAAAATTTGAAATCAATTCCCGGTGGAAAATCAAATTTCGATTTGGTTATAAAAGGTTTTACCACAGCCATGAAAGGCGATTCAGCTTTAATGTCGACAGAGCAGGCAATGGAATATTTCAACAACTACATTCAAGCAGCTCAGGGCAAAGAAACTGAATCAAAGAAGAATGCCGGAGAGAAATTTTTAGCCGAAAACATGAATGCTGAAGGTGTAAATGTAACTCCTTCAGGACTTCAGTACAAAGTACTTGTACCTGCCGAAGGAAAAAAACCACAGGCTCAGGATACTGTAAAGGTACATTATACAGGAACTCTGCTCGATGGTACTAAATTCGATAGTTCTGTGGACAGAGGTGAGCCAATTGAATTTCCGCTCAATCAGGTTATCAAAGGATGGACCGAGGGTGTGCAACTTATGGCTGTTGGTTCGAAATACCAATTCTTTATCCCTTACAATTTAGGCTATGGCGAACAGGGCGCAGGTGGTGTAATTCCTCCGTTTGCCACATTGATTTTCGAAGTTGAATTATTGGATATCAAACCATTTAAAGAACCGGAAAATTTTCTGAAAGATATTAAACCACTCAAAAAGAAATAATTAAAATATAAATTATAACACAAATGAAAAAACTTAGCATTCTTACAATTATCACATTGGTTGCAGTTTTACTGATGTCGTCGTGCAACAGCTACAAACCAAAAGAAGTTTCTCTCAACAACATGAACGATAGTTTGAACTACACACTCGGACTTTCGAACGGTAAAGGGATTAAAGATTATTACATGCAAACCGACACTACCGACAAAGCCATTGCAGCTTTAATGGAAGCACTCGACAAAGCATTTGAAGGTGAAGCAAGCACCGACGAAATGTACAAAATCGGTCTGCAGGTAGGTAACTCATTCAAACAACAGAAAAAACAGGGTTTGATGGGCGATTCAACTTTGGTATTCAACAGCGAACTTGTAAAACAGGGACTTGTAAACGCTCTTAAAGATTTCAAAGAAGGCATGACAGCTGAAGAATCGGAAGAATATATCCGTAAAGTGATGATGGAAATTCAGGACAAAAAAATGCGTGAGCAAATGCCACAACAGGCTCCTGCAACACCCGCAACTCCTGCTGATACTATCGCTCAATAATTCATAATCCATTATTAATTGATTAACAGAAATATAAAATGAAAAAACTAAATATATTCTTAGTGGTAGCCGTAATTGCTGCTTCTGTACTTAGCTCTTGCAACAGCAACAGCACAAAAATGCCTTCACTTAAAAATCAGATTGACAGTTTGAACTATGCTTTTGGTCTTGCCAACGGTAATGGAATTAAACAATATTATCTGGCAGCTGATTCAGCAAACGCTGATTCGCTGAACGCTAAAATCGAATCTTTACTTCGCGGTATGGACGAAGGAATGAAAGGTGATGTAGCCGAAAATCCTGAACTTGCCGAACTTGGTACCAACATTGGTAATGCACTGAAAGAACAAAAAACAGCCGGTCTTATGGGCGACTCAAGCCTTACTGTAGATATTAAACTTATCAAACAGGGACTTGTAAACGGTATGAAAGGTTCGAACATTCAAATGACTGCTGAAGAAGCTCAGACATATCTGAATGCAACCATGCAAAAACTGCAGGAAAAACGTATGCAGGAACAAAACGGCCCTAACAAAGCTGCAGGCGAAGTTTTCCTGAAAGAAAACGCTAAAAAAGCAGGTGTTGTAACCACTGCAAGCGGTCTGCAATACGAAGTAATCAAAAAAGGCACAGGAGCTCTTCCTAACGATTCAAGCCGTGTAAAAGTACATTATCACGGAACTTTGATCGACGGAACTGTATTCGACAGCTCAGTTGATCGTGGCGAACCAGCTGTATTTGGTGTAAACCAGGTTATCAAAGGCTGGACCGAAGCGCTTAAACTTATGCCTGTAGGTTCAAAATACAAACTCTACATTCCACAGGAACTTGCTTACGGAAGCCAGAGCATGGGAAATATCAAACCTTTCTCAGCTCTTATTTTCGAAGTAGAACTGATTGGTATCGAAAAATAATAAGGCAAATAATAATGCTTTACTTAAAGCCCGGAATCTGCATTAAGGTTTCGGGCTTTATTATTTCAAAAAGTAAGCAAAACATTGTTTTATCCTATCCATTTTACTTTATTTAGCAATAAAAACACATTTCTTTTTTAAATAATCATTTCTTTTCTGTAATTTTGCTGCCTAAATGACAAATTAAATTTCTATACCATGGAAAAAATAGATCAGCTCGATCGTAAGATTTTACGCATCATTACGCAAAATGCACGTATGCCATTTAAAGATGTAGCCGAAGAATGCGGCGTATCGCGTGCAGCCATTCATCAACGTGTTCAGCGACTGATTGATATGGATGTAATTACAGGTTCGGGCTACACAGTAAATCCAAAAATGCTTGGTTTTCAGATGTGTGTGTACATTGGTATCACGCTCGAGCGCGGCTCTATGTACAAAGAAGTGGTAAACGAACTCGAAAAAATTCCAGAAATTGTGGAATCGCAATATACACTAGGTCATTACACCATTCTGATAAAACTTTATGCCCGCAACGACGAACATCTGATGCAGTTGCTCAACGGACGTATTCAGGAAATTCCGGGTGTAGCAGCAACCGAAACACTTACTTCGCTCGATCAGCGTATAAAACGTTCAATTCCAATTGAATAATATCTAAAGTATTCTTTAAGGAGACTTTTTAATTTGTATCAACAGTAAAAAAAAACATAAACAATATAGGTCTTTAAGTCTGCTTTAATGTGGAGTTAGAGGGCTGGAGTTATTTATTATGGAAACAGTAGTTAGTGGCATTCGCCCCACAGGAAATTTACACTTAGGAAATTATTTCGGCGCTTTGCGCAATTTTATACAAATGCAAAACGAGCATAATTGCTATTTTTTTATAGCCGATTATCACTCGCTTACCACGCATCCCACACCGGGCGATTTACACGGAAATGTAAAACAAATTCTCGTTGAATATCTGGCTGCCGGTCTCGATCCCGAAAAAGCCACACTTTATGTGCAAAGCGATGTACCCGAAGTAGCTGAATTGTATTTGTTTCTGAATATGAATGCTTATATCGGCGAACTCGAACGCTGTACTTCGTTCAAGGATAAAATCCGTCAGCAACCACAAAATGTGAACTCAGGTTTACTTACCTATCCCACACTTATGGCCGCTGATATTCTGATACATAAGGCTTCTAAAGTACCTGTGGGAAAAGATCAGGAACAACATTTGGAAATGACCCGCACTTTTGGAAACCGATTTAACCGCATGTACAATGTAGAATATTTCCCCGAACCACAGGCCTTTAATTTCGGTCAGCAACTGGTAAAAATTCCGGGACTGAACGGTAGTGGAAAAATGGGAAAATCGGAAGGCGAAGGCAATGCCATTTATCTGGCCGACGAACCCGAAGCTATCCGCAAAAAAGTAATGAAAGCCGTAACCGATAGCGGACCTACCGAACCGAACCAGGAAAAGCCTGAAGTGATTCAAAATATTTTCCAGTTAATGAATGTGGTTTCGAGCAAAGAAACATTCGATTATTTCAACGACCAATACAATAATTGTAACATACGCTATGGCGATATGAAAAAGCAGCTCGCCGTGGATATGATTGCTTTTACAGAACCATTCAGAGATAAAATAAACGCCCTTAAAAGCGACGAAGCCTACATTTCGAAGGTGGCACGCTTAGGAAAGGAAAAAGCGCAGGAAAGCGCTGCAAAAACCATTCGTGAAGTACGCGAAATTATCGGTTTCAAAAAATTCTGAT
>JAGPIU010000080.1:0-3042 GCA_018054805.1 Paludibacter sp.
AGTATGGACAGCCCACCAAATCGGCAAATATATTCAATCCGGACAGTATTTTACTAAAAAATCTGAACGCCACCATTCTGCTGAATATTCTGAAAAAAGACAGTCTGAATCTGGAAATTCCATCGCTAAGTTTCACTGAACGCTCCGGCTTCAGAATGGATAAATTCAGTACACAGATAAGTGCTTCGAAAACTTCGGCCAACATCGATTTTGTAAAATTGTTAATGCCCGGTTCTGAAATCAGTTTCGGTCAAACCTCGTTTGATTACAAAAATCTGTCGGCATTCTCCGATTTTATACACGAAGTTCGTTTTCGTATTCCAATGAAAAATGCTTCAGTAGCTTTCGCCGACATTTCATACTTTGTGCCCGAACTAAACCGCCTGAAAAATAACTTTACGCTGAACGGAATTATTTCAGGACGTGTTTCAAGTTTGAAATTTCAGGATTTCGCATTCAAATACGGCAAAAGTCTGGCTGTAAATGCCAATATTGAATTAAGCGGATTGCCCGATATTGAGGAAACTTTTGTTTACGCCGACATCAACGATTTGAAAGCTGACAAATCAGACATTCAGGATGTGGTCTCCGCATTTACGCGCAAACCTTTTGTTTTACCAAAGGAACTTGCACAACTTGGTACGGTAAAATACACCGGAAATATCACCGGATTTTTCAGCAACCTGGTAGCTTATGGAAATGCCTCGACCAATATCGGAAGCGTATCGACCGACATTTTGCTGAAATTCGAAAATGAGTTGCGCGACCTAACTTACAACGGAACCATAAAGTCGCGAAATTTACAGTTAGGCAAACTCCTGAGCAACAATCAGGTGGGCAATGTAAATTTCATGCTGAACACAAACGGGCAGAAAAAAGCCGATTTGCCATTCAGAGGAACTGTAAAAGCTGTTTTCAACGAGATTCAGTATAACAAATACGCTTACAAGGATATAAAACTGGATGGAAAATACGATGGTACAGGCTTTATCGGTAACATTGATCTGAAAGATGAAAACATAAGTGCCGACTTTAGCGGCGAAATTGACCTTACAAAAGCGTTACCTGTGTTCGACTTCGATCTGATTGTTGAAAATGCCAACCTGAATGCACTCCATCTTGTGGAGGGTTACAAAGATGCATTGTTGACTTTCAGGGGAAAAACAAATATGATTGGAAACTCACCCGACAACATGAACGGATATGTGAATTTCGATAGTATTATGTTTACGAACAAGGATAAAACACTTAATATAAACGAAATAAGCCTCACTAGCCGTACCGGAAACGACTATAGCAACTTCAATGTGCGATCCGATTTTGTGAACGGCTCGTTTAGCGGAAATTTCAAATACAGTACGGTTTCGTCTACCATAAGAAACATTATTCATTATTATCTGCCTGCCTTATCCGGTGGAACCGACGAGAAAAAGTTTGCAAATCATATCGATATGGATTTGCAGATTGAAAACACCGAAAGTATTTTCGAGGTTTTCGAATTACCCTATCGTATAAGTGGCATTAGCACGCTCAAAGGTAGCATCGACGAAAAAATGAACAAAGTGGATATCAGAGCAATGGTTCCAATGCTTGTATCCGGGAAACAGAAAGTTGAAAACATTTCGCTCGACATACAAAGTCTGCGCAGGGAATTGAAAATGACCACACGTGCCAATTTGCACGAGAAAAACGGAGTTTCACGGGTGTATTTGCTGGCCGGTGCTTCGCGCGATTCGGTAAGTACGCAGGTTGGCTGGCAAAATGCACAGGCCATAACCAACGCAGGCGAATTTCAGACTGTGACCCGTTTCAGAAAAGAAGATGGCAAAACACTTGCACGTATGTCGGTACTTCCCACTCAAATTATCATTGCCGATTCGGTTTGGGACATTCGCGCCAGCAAAATTGACTTTAAAGCCGACAGTACTTTTGCGGTACAGAACTTCAGAATCGACAACGGCCGACAGTTTATCGATATCAACGGGTTCATTTCGAAAAAACAAAACGATAGTCTGGTAATAAAAACCAACGATTTGAATCTGGACTATGTAATGCAGCTTGTTCGTTTAAAAGGAATCAGCATTGGCGGCTTTGTAACCGGCGAAATAAAGCTTTTCAGTTTGCTCAGGCAACCCGTATATCTGGCGAATCTTGCCGTAAAAGATGTTTCGCTCAATGATATGACCATTTCTGATGCCCGCGTATTCTCTACCTGGGACCGCGAAAACAAGAAAGTTCTTCTGGGAGCCAACTTCATTAAAGGACAAAACGACACTGTAGCAAAAGCTTCCGGCGATTTCACGCCTTCGCGCGATTCTATTGATATTAAGTTCGATGTAAATAGTTTAAGTATCGCATTTCTACAAAAATATTTTGACGGAGTTGCCGGTAATGTGCAGGGAAATGGCAAAGGAAAAGTACGAATGTTCGGACCAATGAAAAAAATTGGCTTTGAAGGAGATGTGTATGTTGATAAAGCGCAGGCAACTATCGACATGCTCAAAACCACTTATTATTTCAACGACACCGTCAGATTAACAAAAGATGCCATTCAGTTTAAAGATATTCGTTTATATGACGCCGAACGTAATCAGGGAACTTTAAACGGCCTGATAAACCACGATGGAACTTTTGGTGACATGAAATACAGTGTAAATATTCGGGCACGCAACCTTTTGGCAATGAACACACATGCAGCCGACAATGAATATTTCTTCGGAAAAGCATATGCAACAGGAACTGTCAATATTTTCGGCGACTCTAAAGAAGCTAACATTCAGGTAAATGCAGTTACGCGTCCCGGTTCGAAAGGTTCTATTCAGGTGGGTGGAACTTCTACTGCTGCCGATAATAATTTCATTAGTTTTATTGATCCACGACAAAAGCAAACACAGGAAACCGAGCCCGAAAAACCTGCATTGCCTCAAAGTGCATTTAATGTAAAAGTAGATTTGCAATTCGAAGTTACGCCCGATGCTCAGGTCGAGCTTTTGGTCGATCCGAAAGCCGGTGATGTCATTTCAGGACGTGGAAATGGAAATT
>JAGPIU010000080.1:3142-5820 GCA_018054805.1 Paludibacter sp.
GCATTGCCTCAAAGTGCATTTAATGTAAAAGTAGATTTGCAATTCGAAGTTACGCCCGATGCTCAGGTCGAGCTTTTGGTCGATCCGAAAGCCGGTGATGTCATTTCAGGACGTGGAAATGGAAATTTGCGTGTACAGTTTGATAGTTTTTCCGACTTAAAACTCTTTGGTTCTTATGTAATTGATGAAGGTTTTTATTTATTTACCCTGCAAACAGTCATCCGAAAGGAATTTAAAATTGATAGGGGAAGTACCATTTCATGGTCGGGCGATCCGTTCGAAGCAAAAGTTGACATTCGTGCACTATACAGCCTCACAGCACCCTTGGGCGACCTGCTCGACGATGTAGGAAGTACAACCAATCGTGGAAATGTGCCAGTGAATTGTGTACTTCAGCTTACCGACAATCTGATGAAACCCAATATCAAATTTGATATCGATTTACCTTCGAGCGACGAGGGCGTTAAGCAAAAAGTGCGGAGCGTTATCAATACCGAAGAAAGCATGAACAGGCAAATTGCCTCTTTGCTGTTTCTCAACAGATTTTTCACACCAACCAATGTAGGTGACGAAAATACAAATTCAGGTTGGAATCAATCCTTATCGCTTCTGACAAACACGTTTAGTTCGCAGATAAATGGCTGGGTTCAGAAATCACTGAATATGAACAACCTGAGCGTGGGTATTGACGTTGTTACCCAAACCGAAAGCGACGAATACAAAGCACTGCTGAACTATCAGCCCAACAAACGTATCATTATAAATGGTAATATCGGATACCGCAACGATAATATTGCCACAACCACTAACAATTCTAAAATCATTGGTGACTTCGATTTCGAGTACCTGCTTACCGAATCCGGAAAACTGCGCTTTAAAGCTTACAGTCATACCGTGGACCGCGATTTATTGAAAGAGGCCAAATCGACACAGGGCCTTGGCCTTGCTTACAAAGAAGATTTTCAATCGGTAAGCGACATGCTGACTTATTATTGGGATGCATTACGAAGTCTGTTCAAAAGTAAAAAAAATGAGAAAGATAAAAATACTAATTAGCCTTATTGCCATTTCGTTTTCTACGATACTTCAGGCAAGCACAGTGGATAGCGTTTTCCTGAAATTGCCAACAAAAGTTCTGCCTTTGCTCGATGGCAAAGCCCGTCACGAAATGCTTGAATACATCAAAGCCGGACAAACCGACAGCGTAAAAAACAAACTCGGCGGCTTTGCACGCATTCTGTACCGCGACACAACTCAGCAGCACATCGTACTCAAACCTGCGGTAAACAGTATCCTCGATATACGTCTTTTTAGAACAAGCGATTCCACGTATATCACCGGTATAATTTCCACAGTTGGCGAAGATATATTCCGTTCGGTATTGGAATTTTATAATGCAAATGGCAATCGTTTGAATCTGCAATTGCCGGAAATAACCGCTGTTGAATGGTATCGTAACTGGGCGTCGGACACGGCTTTGCAAACCGACGATTTTAAAGCAAATCTTCTGAATGATAATTTTCTGAAAATGAGTTTCTCGAAAACAGATAATATTATCGAAGTACAAAACTACACGGTAAAACTACTTCACCGGGAACATCAAAACATGATTTCGGAGTTTACAGGCAACAAACAAACCGAAGAAAACAAAATCCTTTTCAGGATAAATTGTTATCTTTGCAGCCCTGTTATAGAAAAACTGAAATCAAATGATCGAAAATGAACAAACAGCAATTTTGCTGATCCACTGTCCCGACAAACCGGGAATTCTTGCCGCCGTCACCGAATTTATTAACCAGCATCAGGGAAACATTCTGTACCTCGACCAATACGTAAACCGCGAGGAAAAGGTATTTTTCATGCGTGTGGAATGGGACCTCAGCAGTTTTCAAATTCCAAAGGATAAAATTGAAGAGTATTTCCGGACTTTGCTTGGCCTGAGATTCGACATGAATTTCAGCCTTTATTTCTCCGAAGTACGACCACGTATGGCCATTTTTGTTTCAAAAATGTCGCATTGTCTTTACGATTTACTCGCCCGTTACGCTGCCGGCGAATGGAAAGTTGACATTCCGGTGATTATCAGCAATCACCCCGACATGGAGCATGTAGCCAAACGTTTCGACATTGAATATCACTATTTGCCTGTAAATGCAGCTAACAAAGCCGAGCAGGAAGCCCGTGAGCTTGAGCTGCTGAAAGCGCATAAAATCACATTCTGCGTACTGGCGCGTTACATGCAAATTTTATCGCCCGAATTTATCGATAGCTTTTCGGGGCGCATTATCAATATTCATCACTCCTTTTTGCCTGCATTTGCCGGAGCGCGTCCCTATCATGCAGCGCACGAACGCGGCGTGAAAATTATCGGAGCCACCAGTCACTACGTAACAAGCGAACTGGATGCAGGTCCTATCATTGAGCAAAAAGTAGCCCAGATATCGCACAAGGACACTGTAGAGGAACTTATTCGCAAAGGCCGCGACCTTGAAAAAATTGTACTTTCGCATGCTGTGGATAAACATATTGATCGCAAAATTCTGACTTACAAGAACAGAACCATTGTTTTTCAATAATAATAAATTATATTTGTGCATTGTAACTGACCTAAACTGCAACTTTTAAAGCACTAAAAGTGTTTATAAGTTGCAGTTTTTCATCTGTTTATAATTAATTTA
>JAGPIU010000081.1 GCA_018054805.1 Paludibacter sp.
CCATGTCCGAGCATGCCACAAATGGCATAACCTCCATCCCACATTTTTTCGGATTTACGAATAAATGAAGCAATTCGCAGATTTTCTTCAATCTTTTGTGTAATTATCCGGTCGTTTGTGTAGCGTTGTTTCAGTAAATCGTACTCTTTTTGGACTTCTTTATCGAGCGTAAAACCAAGTGATTCGAGCATCAGAAAAGTATCGCCTTTATCTCGCGGATGCTGACCTTTAAGCGTCAGATAATCAAAAAGTTCATCCACATTGGTAAGATTGAAATTTCCTGCCAGCACCATGGTTCGGTTTTTCCAGTTATGACGGCGAAGGAAAGGATGCACATACGAAAGTCCGCTTTTGCCAGTGGTGCTGTATCGAAGATGTCCGAGATACATTTCTCCTGCAAACGGAAGTTCAGCTTTTGCCTTTTCAACATTATTAAACACCTCACTACCAGCATTTCTCATAGTCGCATTAATGCCGGCAAAAATTTCCTGAATAGCATTTTTACCTTCAATTCTTTCGCGCCAAATATATTCTTCTCCCGGCGGAACATCGAGTTTTACAGTAGCCAGTCCTGCTCCCTCCTGCCCTCTGTTGTGTTGTTTTTCCATGAGCAGATACATTTTTTGCAAACCATACTGCCATGTTCCGTATTTTTCCTGATAAAAATCCAAAGGCTTCAAAAGCCTTACCATTGCAATTCCACACATTTTCTTTTTTCCTTATTTTGAGATTCGCGTATTTTCTTTTTTTTCGGCTGATTAATAATTAGTTATTAGAAATAATATATCAAGATGACTACTAAAAGAAAAACCCCCGCGCTCAGAATTTGATACGAAGGGGTTTAAACTTTTATTCCACTGTCACCGATTTTGCGAGATTGCGCGGCTGATCGACATCGCAACCTTTCACAACTGCAATATGATAAGCCATAAGTTGCAGCGGAATGGCAGCCAGAAGCGGCACCAGACATTCTTCGGTATCGGGAATACTTATGCTGTAATCCGACAGGTTCTTCACCACCACATCGCCTTCTGTAATAATGGAAATAATTTTTCCTTTACGTGCTTTTATTTCCTGAATATTGCTCACTACTTTTTCGTACATACCTGCGCTTGGGGCAATTACCACCACAGGCATTTCATGGCTTATAAGTGCAATCGGGCCGTGTTTCATTTCGGCTGCAGGATAACCTTCGGCGTGAATGTACGATATTTCTTTTAATTTCAGTGCTCCTTCGAGGGCTACAGGGAAATTATATCCACGTCCCAGATATATAAAGTTTTGTGCATATGTAAATGTTTTAGCAAACTGTGCAATTGCATCGTTTTGCGTAAGCAACATTTTCATCTTTTCGGGAATTCGTCCCAGTTCCTGCACAATTTGTAAATAACGATCCTGAGGAAGTGTTCCTTTTTCGCGTCCAATCATCAAAGCCAGCATGGTAAGTACAGTTACCTGAGCTGTAAATGCTTTGGTCGAAGCCACACCAATTTCGGGTCCTGCATGAGTATAACAACCTGAATCGGTATTTCGTGGAATTGAAGCGCCCACCACATTGCAAATACCGAAAATAAATGCGCCCTGCGAACGTGCAAGTTCCACAGCAGCCAGTGTATCAGCAGTTTCACCCGACTGAGAAATGGCAATTACGATATCGTCTTTGTTGATAACCGGTTTACGATATCGAAACTCCGAAGAATACTCAACTTCAACAGGAATGCGAGCAAATTCTTCGATAGCATACATACCAATGAGTCCGGCATGCCACGAAGTTCCACAAGCAGTTATTATTATACGTTTGGCATTCAGAAATTTATCTTTATTATCAATAAATCCGGAAAGCGTAATATTATTTTCTTCCACATTTACACGTCCGCGCATCGAATCGCTGAGTGTTTTAGGTTGCTCAAAAATCTCTTTAATCATAAAATGCGGATAACCACCTTTTTCGAGTTGATTAAGCGTCATTTCGAGCTTTTTAATTTCAGGTGTTTTCTCCACATTCGAAATTGTTTTGATTCGAAGCTCTTTATCACGTTCGAGCGTTACAATTTCCTCATCGCCCACGTAAACGACTTTGTTGGTAAATTCAATGATAGGCGTTGCATCTGATGCCAGAAAATATTCATCTTCGCCCACACCTACTACTAACGGACTACCTTTACGGGCAGCCACAATTATATCGGGTTTATTTTTTTCAATTACAGCAATGGCATAAGCACCTACTACCTGATTAAGAGCTAATTGAACTGCTGTAGCTAAATCTACTTTGTTTGATTTTTTCACAAATTCAATTAGTTGAATCAATACTTCGGTATCAGTTTCGCTATTGAAAGTGTAGCCATGTTCTTTCAATCCTTCCTTCAGCACCGCATAATTTTCGATAATGCCATTATGAATTATGGCCAGTTCTTCTGATTGCGAATAATGCGGATGTGCATTTACCTGATTAGGCTCACCATGCGTGGCCCACCGGGTGTGTGCTATTCCGATTGTTCCTTTAATATCCTGTTGTTCGGCAAAACGAACAAGGTCGGCAACTTTTCCTTTTGCTTTGTAAACATTCAGATTTCCATTGTTAATCAGCGCAATACCTGCACTATCATAGCCGCGATATTCGAGTCGTTGAAGACCCTTTATCAAAATCGGATAAGCATCCTGCTTTCCGATATATCCTACTATTCCACACATAAATTAATTCAGTAATTTTTAAATAAAGTATATTCTGATCAGTTTTTTCTTTTTTATAAATTGCCGCGTATTCGTTCCATGGCAATTTCGGTACCTTCACGACTACTAAATCCGGTAAAACGCATATAGCCTTCACCGGCATTTCCAAATACAACTCCGGGAGTACCTACAATTTGAAATTCGTATAATAATTGATGAAAAAATTTCCACGAAACCTCTCCATCAGGAGTTTTGAACCAAACGTAAGGCGAACTTTTACCACCGTATACTTTCAGGCCCATCGATAGTAATTCGCGGCGAATAAGTGCTGCATTGTTCAGGTAATATTTTACCAGTTCCTGTGTTTCAGCTTTCCCTTTGCGACTAAATACAGCTTCAGCGCCTCTCTGAACCACATAAGATACTCCATTGGTATAATTTGCATTTCGTCGGCTCCAGAGTTTTATAAGCGGGAAGCCTTCGCCCATCATATTGTGAACAGTAATTTCCGGTGGAAAGACCGAAAATCCACAACGTAATCCGGTAAATCCGGCTGTTTTGGAAAAAGAGCGTATTTCGATGGCAACTTTTTTTGCTCCTTTTATTTCATAAATGCTTTTAGGAACATCGTCCTCAGTAACATATGCCTGATAAGCAGCATCGTACACGATTATTGCATCCTGTTCAATAGCATAATCCACAAAACGTTTCAGTTCAACCCTGTTCAGAGAAGTACCTGTGGGATTGTTCGGATTACATAAATAAATAATATCTACTTTTTCTTGTGGAAGTTCGGGAATAAATCCGGTTTCTTCATCGCAACGGAGATAAACCACATTACTCCATTTTCCGTCTTCGGTCTGAAAACCCGCACGTCCACTCATAATGGTGGCATTTTCGTACACAGGATATACGGGTTCGGCAATGGCTATGATGTTGTCACGCCCCAACACATGACCAATATTGCCAATGTCTGATTTAGCTCCATCGTTTATAAAAATACTTTCTTTGTCGAGTGTGATACCAAGAGATCTATAGTCTTTGAGAATTTTTTCGATCAGGAAATCGTATCCCTGAGGCGGACTATAGCCTCTGAAAGTAGCCTGAACAGACATTTCGTCGATAGCTCCGTGCATCGCTTTAATCACTTCAGAAGGTAGCGGACGTGTGACATCCCCAACACCGAGACGGATAATTTTTTTATCGGGATGAAGCAATTTGTAGGCATTGACGCGCTTCTCAATCTCATCGAAACAATAGATTTCCGGTGTCTTCAGGTAATTTTCGTTCGCTAATGCCATTTTATATATCGTTTTATTTGAAATCGTTCTTTATTCTGCAAAATTGCATATTTTTTTTGACTTATAAAAGATTACATAAATATATATACAAACTTCAACACTAAAAGTTCGATAATGTAATAATTACCTGTCAAATAAGTAACGATAATAAATCAGTCAGTTGTTTTTGGTACAAAATCGAACTTTGATCTAAAAAATGGTTTTACTGTATTTTTACCAAAGTACGTCCTTTTAGTTTTCCCTGCAAAATCAAATCAATAGCAGAAATCAGGTCTTCCAGAGCAATTTCGTTATAAAGTTCCATTAAATGCGCAGGCTTCCAATCAGTTGCAAGCTTTTGCCAGAGAGGCTCGCGTAAATGCATCGGATAATTTTGTGCTGAAATTCCTATCAATGAAATTCCACGTAAAATAAATGGAAATACGCTCATATTCAGCTGTGTGGCCGAAACACTTCCACATGTAGTTACAGCACCCAGTGGATTGAGTGTTTTTAATACATTTTCAAGGATAGGTCCGCCCACAGTATCAATTCCACCTGCGAATCGCGACGAAAGAATAGGACGTTTATCGACCTGAGCAAATTCTTCACGCGTAATGATATCAGATGCACCAAGGCTTTTCAGAAAATCGTGTTCCGAAGCCTTTCCCGAAACAGCTACAGTTTCGTATCCCAGACCGTTCAGAATGGAAAGAGCTACCGATCCAACTCCACCCGTGGCACCAGTTACAATTATTTTTCCATTTTCAGGTTTTACAAGTTCGCTCAATCGGGTTACCGAAATTCCGGCTGTAAACCCTGCCGTACCAATGATCATAGCTTCCTTCATTGTCAATCCTTCGGGCAGTTTTACTACCCAATCGGCTGGTACGCGAATATATTCTGCAAAACCTCCGGCGGTGTTCATTCCCAAATCGTAACCCGATACAATTACCTGATCGCCAACTTTAAAATCAGATGAATCAGATGTTGCTACTACTCCTGCTGCATCGATGCCGGGTGTGTGTGGATATTTTTTGGTAACTCCTTTGTTTCCAATGGCCGAGAGTGCATCTTTGTAGTTCAGCGATGAATAATGAACTTTTACCAAAACATCTCCTTTTGTAAGTTGATCAGTGTCAAGTGTTTTGATTGAACTCGAATATTTTTCTCCGGTTTCTTCGGTCACAAATGCTTTGTATTTCATATCTATATATGTATTATTTGTCTGTTTTTTTTATTCAATTCAGCTCTCTGCATTGAGTGAATATGAAAAATCTGTTTGAAAAAATTGTATTAATTATCAACAAAAAAACGTCGAAGTATACTCACTTCAACGTTTATATGTTGCCAACTTTACTTCATCTTTTATTCCGGCTTTACGCTGTTATTGTCACGCATTGAGCAGGTTCCGTTAAACACGGCATTGGGCTCAACTGACAAAGTTTTTGTTTTTACATCCCCTTTTATATTGGCAGTACTTCTGAGAAGCAGACTTTCGGTAACAACCACATCGCCCACTACATTTCCAATAATTTCGGCATTAATACACGAAATGGAGCCTTTAAGTAAGCCATTGATCCCCACTATCACTTTGCCATTGCAAATTATCTCACCCTCGACCTCTCCGTCAATTCTGAAATCGCTGTCAGCGACAATTTTACCAACAATTTTACTGCCGTTTGTAAGCGAATTATATGTAACTCCGCCATTCGTAACAACTTCTCTGGCCATGATTATTATGTTTAACTATTTTTTGAGCGTTCAAAATTACTTTATTCCGCTGAAAAAAACAACAATTTACCCATAATAAAATAACTAATTTTAAATTTCGCTCAAAAAA
>JAGPIU010000082.1 GCA_018054805.1 Paludibacter sp.
ATTCAATGTCGTTTTTCTGAAAATCAATTTAAAATTTACTCATGGGAATATTTGATTTTTTCAATAAAGCAAAGAAAGAAACGCTCGACGAAGGCCTTGCCAAGACCAAAGAAAGCGTTTTTTCAAAAATAACCCGCGCCGTAGCCGGAAAATCAAAAGTTGACGACGAAGTACTCGACAACCTCGAAGAAGTGCTTATCACTTCGGATGTGGGTGTGGAAACAACTCTCCGCATCATCGAACGTATCGAAAAACGCGTGGCGCGCGACAAATATGTGGGCACATCGGAACTAAACGCTATTCTGAAAGAAGAAATTGCAGGTCTTTTGTCGGAAAACAATCCGGACATGCCAATGGACTTCGATAGTCCGCTGCCCGCTACACCTTACGTAATTATGGTGGTCGGTGTCAACGGAGTTGGAAAAACCACAACGATCGGAAAGCTGGCGCATCAGTTCACAAAAGCCGGGAAAAAAGTATATTTGGGAGCTGCCGATACCTTCCGCGCGGCTGCCGTAGACCAGCTTGTTATTTGGGGCGAACGCACAGGAGTTCCTGTCATCAAGCAGAAAATGGGATCTGACCCGGCTTCTGTAGCATTCGACACCGTATCATCGGCAAAAGCCAATAACGCCGATGTAGTGATTATCGACACAGCAGGACGACTTCACAACAAAGTAAACCTGATGAACGAACTTACAAAGATTAAAAACGTAATGCAAAAAATTGTCCCCGATGCTCCCCACGAAGTACTTCTTGTACTCGACGGTTCGACAGGACAAAACGCTTTCGAGCAGGCCAAACAGTTTACCAAAGCTACCGATGTAAATGCACTTGCTGTCACCAAACTCGATGGAACAGCCAAAGGTGGCGTAGTAATTGGCATCTCCGACCAGTTTAAAATCCCTGTAAAATATATCGGGCTGGGCGAAGGCATGGAACATTTGCAGGTATTCGACCGCAAAGAATTTGTAGATTCGCTGTTCAGTTGATTTGCTTTTTCTGTCTGAACTTTTAAAATAAATTGACCCTGAATAACATATTGAAATCATCATGAAAAAATCACTTTTCACCTTAAGTATCTTTTTAATTTTTACTATTTGCGCAGCAGCTCAAAAAACAATGACAGTGGTTTCGCCCAACGGAAAACTGAAAGCAGAAATCAGTATTGGCGATAAAATTGAATATCGTGTATTGCACGAAGCGGATTTGATGCTCGACAAATCACCGGTATCGTTGCAACTTACCGATGGTCGCGTACTCGGACAAAAACCAAAGCTGCTAAAATCAGTAAAGAAAGCCGTTAATACAAGTTTCGACGCGACAATCTATAAAAAGAACAAGGTAAAAGATCATTACAACGAACTTACATTGCTGTTTAAAGGAAATTTCAGTGTCGTTTTCAGAGCTTACGACGACGGAGTAGCTTACCGGTTCAACACCGACATGAAAACTCCTTTCGAAGTGGAAAACGAACAGGCCACATTCAACTTTGCCGATAACTATAAAGTGTATTCAGAATTTTCGAATAACTGGAACGGAAAAGACACTTCATTCGAAAGACAATTTGCAAATTCGCACGAAAGTCATTACGAGCATTTCAACATTTCGGAATGGAATAAACACCGCCTGGCAATGTCGCCACTGGTAGTGGAAGCTGCAAAAGGCAAAAAAGTTTGTATTCTTGAAGCTGATTTACTGAACTATCCGGGTATGTATCTGAACAACAACGATGGTTCAAATTCATTGAAAGGCGTATTTGCGACTTATCCAAAGGAAATGAAAAAAGGCGGAGGCGCCATGCATCACGAACTGGTGCAGACACGCGAGAAATTCATTGCCAAATGTGCAGGAAAAACAGCGTTCCCGTGGCGCGCAGTAGTTGTTGCAGTAAACGATTATGAACTGGCAAACAGCGATATGGTTTACAAACTTGCAACCCCTACCCAACTGAGCGATCTTTCGTGGATTAAACCGGGAAAAGTTGCCTGGGACTGGTGGAACGACTTTAATGTATATGGCGTTGATTTTGAATCGGGTGTAAACAACGACACTTATAAATACTATATTGATTTTGCATCGACTCAGGGCATTGAATATGTAATTCTGGATGAAGGATGGGCTGTGGCAAACAAAATGGATTTGTTTCAGATTGTACCCGAAATTGACCTGAAAGAACTTGTGGCATATGCAAAAGCACGTAATGTATCACTTATTCTGTGGGCTGGCTACAATTCGTTCAATGCCGATGTCGAAAAAGTGTGTAAGCATTATTCCGAAATGGGAATAAAAGGATTTAAAGTAGATTTTATGGATCGCGACGACCAGTTAATGGTAGATTTTCAGCATCGCACAGCAAAAATTGCTGCCAAATACAAATTGCTGATCGACTTTCATGGCACTTACAAGCCTGCTGGTTTACAACGTACTTATCCGAACATTATTAACTTCGAGGGAGTGTACGGACTTGAGCAGATGAAATGGGCACCGGGTTCAGTTGACCAGGTTACTTATGATGTAATTATTCCATTCATCCGTCAGGTTGCCGGACCAATGGATTATACACAGGGTGCTATGCGCAATGCAACCAAAAACAATTATCGTCCGGTTTGGAACGAAGCCATGAGCCAGGGAACGCGTTGTCGTCAGTTGGCGCAATATGTAATTTTCGAATCGCCACTGAATATGCTTTGCGATAACCCGTCGAATTATATGGCCGAGAAGGAATGCACTGAATTTATTGCCGAAATTCCGACTGTTTGGGACGAAACAGTTGCTATGAATGGCGAAATTGCAAAATATATAAGCATTGCCCGCCGTAAAGGAAACGCATGGTATGTAGGCTCGATGACAAACTGGGACAAACGTACACTTGAACTCGATTTGAGTTTTTTGGGTAACGGAAATTTCAAAGCTGAAATATTCCGCGATGGAATAAATGCAAACCGTGCTGCCCGCGACTATAAAAAGGAAGTGATCGACATTCCGGCGAACCGCAAACTGAATATTCAAATGGCTCAGGGAGGTGGTTTTGCAATGAAAATCACAAGTCTGTAGATGTACAAATTCATTTACAATTTAACCATCCGCCACGGCGGACAAGTTTTACTATTTACAATTTAATAGTTTTATTTTCAAAAAAACAACATAAATAACTTGGCAAAGAAAAAAGACATAAAAGGAACCGTAGATGTGGTTACATTGGGTTGTTCGAAAAACCTGGTCGATTCAGAATTACTTATGCGTCAGTTCGATGCATTAGGCTATAAAGTGCGTCACGATGCAGAGAAGCCCGATGGCGAAATTGTGATTATCAACACTTGCGGATTTATTGGCGATGCCAAAGAAGAAAGCATCAACACTATATTGCAATTTGCCGGACGGAAAAAGAAAAACAAAACTGACAAATTGTTCGTGATGGGTTGCCTGTCCGAACGCTATCAGAAAGAACTTGAAGCCGAAATTCCCGAAGTAGATAAATATTACGGTAAGTTCAACTATACCAATATACTGACTGATTTGGGTCAGGAATTTCGTGCCGACCTGCGTAACGAACGCTCGCTTACGACTCCGGGACATTATGCCTATATCAAAATTTCGGAAGGTTGTAACCGCATGTGTTCGTATTGCGCTATTCCGCTTATCACAGGCCGTCATCGTTCTCGAAAAATTGAAGATATTGAAGAAGAAGTGCGCAGTCTGGTAGACAAAGGGGTAAAAGAGTTTCACTTTATTGCTCAGGACCTGTCGTCGTACGGTCTCGACAAATACAAAGCGCTGAAATTGCCGGAACTTGTGGAGCGTATTTCGGACATTCCCGGCGTAGAATGGATTCGTTTGCATTATGCTTATCCGGCACAATTTCCGTATGACATTCTGCGTGTAATGCGCGAGCGCGACAATGTGTGCAAATATCTCGACATTGCCCTGCAACATATCAGCGACAACATGCTGAAAATCATGCGTCGTAATATTACCAAAGAACAAACCTACGAACTGATTCGTCGTATTCGCGAGGAAGTTCCCGGTATTCATCTGCGTACCACCATGCTGGTGGGGCATCCCGGTGAAACCGAACAGGACATTGAGGAAATGAAGGAATTTATGAAGTTTGCACGCTTCGACCGTTTGGGCGCATTTGCCTATTCGAACGAAGAAGGTACGCATGCTTACGAAAAATACGAGGACAACATTCCGGAAGAAATAAAACAGGAGCGTCTGAACGATATTATGGCTTTGCAACAGAATATATCGGCTGAACTGAATCAAAACAAAGTGGGTCAAAAACTCAAAGTAATGATTGACAGACTCGAAGGCGACAATTTTGTAGGGCGCAGCGAGTTTGATTCACCGGAAGTAGATCCGGAAGTACTCATTCCTGCTGATACCAAAGGAGTTAAAATCGGAGAATTTTATACAGCAGAAATAGTTAGCGCTGCAGAATTTGATTTATACGGAAAATAGATTGATAGTTGACAATTGATAATGCACAGTTGATAATGGATAATAGATAATTGACAATAAACTAATCAACTAATTAATCAGACAAGCAACTATTCTGCAATTCAATTCACTAATCAAACAGTCAAAAAACACGAAATAATATGAACTACAAGGAACTAATAGCTGCATTATCGGCTCAAACAGGTCAGTCGCGTACGCAGACCGAAGAATTGCTGGAGGCCACAGTAAGCGTAATGACAGAGGAACTTGCACAGGGTAAAACCATAGGATTTCAGAGTTTTGGAAATTTTGAAGTTCGAAAACGTGAAGAAAGACTCTCGGTGCATCCTGCTACACAAATACGGACACTTATTCCGCCCAAACTGGTGCTAAACTTCAGGCAAAGCAATGTGTTGAAAGAAAAAATAAATGAAAAAACGGAATCATGAGCAAGGATAAAATTTCAACACAGGAAATAGCCGAACTACTGTCTCTGAAGGCAGGCATTTCGAAAAAAGCAGCTGATGATTTTATCAAACAGCTCTTTGCAACCATTGAAGACAGTCTGCTTGCAGGCGAACAGGTAAAAATAAAAAACCTGGGTACTTTCAAATTGCAGTGGAACGAACCACGCAAAAGTGTGAACGTACAAACCGGCGAAGAAATCATTTTAGCAGGATACAACAAAGTAAGCTTCACCCCCGATGCCGGCCTGAAAGATCTTGTGAACGAGCCTTATGCACATTTGGAACCTGTTGTACTCGATGAAAATAACGAACCCGAACAGGAAGAAACACCTGAACCAGAAGCTGATGCACTACCCGATCCGCTGAGAATTTTCACCGAACAGGCAAACGAAATCAAAGACATTCTTTCGGAAATTCAATCACTTTCGGCAGAACACAAGGCCACATTGAACGAAAACGTGGAGGAAGAAACAGAAGAAGCGACCGAAGAAGACATTGTTCTGAATACTGAAACTTACGATGATGAAGATTTATTGAACGAGGATGACGAAATGGTGGCCGAAGCTGAAAATATTCAGTTACAGGAGAATGACGAAAACGTGGAAGATGAGGAAAATGATATTGTATCGGCACAACCAACGGAAGAGCTAAACAAATCAGAGGAAGTAGCTGCTGAAATTGTGAAAGAAACTCATGAAAATAACGTACCGGAGCCAACCGAGATTTCTGATAAACATGAGGAAGGTCAGGAAACAACTCTTGTCGAACAGGAAAAAGCTCCGGTAGCCGAAACAGTTACTGAACCTCAG
>JAGPIU010000083.1 GCA_018054805.1 Paludibacter sp.
ACCGGACTTTCGCCGCCTTCGCCTTTGGCCACTTTTATTTTGTAGTTGGGTGTTTTAAGCGTTTTATAAGTATGCGTGACAATGTCGAAATATGAAAATTCAGCTTCAGGAATTTCGTATTCGCCTGAATGGCGCGGAATAAACATGTACTCGATGATTTTTGTGCCTGACACACCCGAGGTTGACGTTTTGAAATTATTCACCACCTTCGGATCGTAGGTTTCGAAACCATCAGGGAATTTGATCTCGGGGTTTTTGATCATCTTCATGTTCCCGCTACCCGAAATTACAATTTTCAGGGTTATTGCTTCGTTGGCCTTCACGTTTTCTGAAGATATCGACGAATTCATTGTCAGATTGCCCACAGTACCCGAGAATGAGGCTGGCTTGGAACCAGGTAAAGGTTTTACCAGAATTTTTGAGCCGGGAGCTATCAGCGTTTTGTTTGCATTGGAATATGATTCGAAAAAGTCATCGAAAATGCTGCGTACGCGGGTTTGATTCTGAATGCGAACCACTGCATCGAACTGAGCTTTGTCTATCATTATTTCGCCCGAACGCTGTGGATAAAGCAAAACCTGATAAAGTACTATAGTACCGTAGTTTTTACCATTGAAATTTTCATACGAAAGTTGCTTGTTCTGATTCTGGTCGAATTCCTGTTTCATAAACCCATTGAAGTCAGGCAACTTCATGTTGTTCATGCCAACCACATCTACCAACATATAAAGCTTGTAAGTCACCAGGATAGGCTCTTGTTCGTACACATTTGTTTTCGAAACACTTGTTCTGACAAATATTTTATCGTTCGAGACAGTCTGACTACTTGCTGATTTGCTTTGTTCGTTTGCCTGATTTCTTGTCTGGGCATTGCTGTTGTCGTCGGGTGGAAGCACTTTAACCGACAATCCATTCGAAGTGTATTTTTGTCCTTCGACCACAATACTTGCCGGAGGAATGGTAAATGTCCCTGTTTTACCGGCCTGAAGTGTGTAGGTAAACGACAGACTCACGGATGAAGAACTTTTCCCGTTGATAATCTGATAGCTCGAACTTTGCGATCTGAAAGGGCCGGCCAGCACTTCGAAATTGCTTAAGTCGCCTACCGATAAATCTTTTGCTGACGCATTTACCGTGTACACAAGCTGAAACGGCTTATCTGCAATTACGGTGGAAGGTGCACTTGCAGTAAACTTTACATCGTTGGCCAGCAATACTCCTGTGGAAGTCAGAAGTAAGGACAGTATTAAAAGTCTGAATTTTATATCAATTTTCATACGAAAATAATTGTTTTTTTTTGTTGTCGTATGGAACTTGTCACCTCTTTTCAGGGACCTGTTTCAGTACCGGCTTTTCTTTGTTTTATACAGTCAAAAAAAAGGAACAATTTGTGAATTTACCAATCCTTGTCGGCACTTTTGCGCGAACGGATATTTTGCTTTTTAGCTTTTTCAAGGGTGTTTTTCTCATCCTGCATCAGGGCATCGAGTATTTGCTGTGCATTTTCTTTCGACATATCCGACGGCTTTGGTTGTGGAGGTGGTTGATTCTGTTGTTCTTCCTTTTTCTCCTGTTCCTTTTCCTTTTCCTTTTCTTGTTTTTCCTTGTCTTTGTTCTTGTCCTGATTTTTCTGCTGTTGTTGGAGCAGCGATTGTGCGTAAGCAAGGTTGTAGCGTGTTTCGTTGTCGCGCGGATTGGCTTTTAGTGCCATTTTGTAGGCATTAATGCTTTCTTCAATTTTTTTCTCACTAAGCAGCGCATTTCCGGCATTGTGAAAAGCAGCAGCCAGCTTTTCCTTGTTGCTGGTTTGCAGTGCCATCGAAGTTTTGTATTGCTCCAATGCATCTGCGTATTTCCCCTGTTTGAAAAGGGCATTTCCCAGGTTGTAATTGGCTTCGAAGGATTTCGGGTTTTTCTGCAATCCTTTGCGATAGGCCACTTCGGCATCGGTATATTTTCCGGCTTTATACATTTTGTTTCCCGAGCGCACATTAGAGCTTTCTTCCTGCGCGTGTAGCGGAAGTACAAAAAATGCAGTCAGTATAAAAAATACAAAGTTCTTCATTCTCAATTTCAACATATTTCTTTAAAAATAAGTCACAGTAGTTTATTTTCCCGATTTAATAAATTTCTCTTTCAGGTCGAAAATGCGCAGTTTGCTGAGGCGCTTGTTGCGGCGATCGAATATAAAACTGTCGAAAAACAGCAATATAAGCGCAAGCAGTGCAAAGGACTGGAACTGCTCGTTGTAGTCAGAGAATACGCGTGTTTCAAGTTTTGACTTAGCCAGATTGTCGAGCTCTTTCGACACAACACGGTAAGCTGAATTCTGATTGTCGGCCCTTACGTAAGTTCCGCTACCAGCTGCAGCAATACTCTTACACATATCTTCGTTGAGTTTCGAAACCACCACATTTCCTTCTTTGTCTTTCCGGAAACTCATGGTTCCATCCACTGGAATTGGTGCTCCTTCGGGTTTTCCCATTCCCACCACATGCACTACAATACCATTTTCGGCTGCCAGTTTGGCTGCGCCTACGGCATCGTCTTCGTGGTTTTCACCATCGGTAATCACAATAATGGCACGGCTCACATCCGATTTTTCGCCAAATGATTTTATACAAAGGTCAATGGCGCTGCCAATGGCTGTTCCCTGTCGTGGAACAAGTGCCGGACTGATGGACGACATAAACATTTTGGCCGACACATAATCGGCAGTAATGGGTAACTGTATGTACGCATCGCCTGCAAAAACCACAAGTCCAACTTTGTCGTTGGTCATTCCGTCCACTAGTTTCGACAGCACCATTTTGGCTTTGTCGAGTCGTGCGGGCTGTATGTCCTGCGCCATCATCGAGTTCGAGACATCGAGCGCAATCATTACTTCGATACCTTTTTTCTCCTGTTTTTCTTCTTTGGTACCAAACTGAGGCTGAGCCATTACCACAATCATAAGAATGACAGCGGTCAATTGCATGTAGAATTTAAAACGCGGGCGTAAAAATGACACATTGGGCATTAGCGAAGCCAGCAAAGCCGGATCGCCAAAAAGTTGCAGCTTGCGTTTTTTCTGAATGCGGGTATATATAAAGAGCCCCACCAATAGCGGAACTATCAGCAGAAGAAATAAATATTCGGGATGTGCAAATCGAAACATATAAATAACTTTCTGTTTTTCAATTACAATTTACTGTCAGGGAATTTTTCGCAATACGGAATTGCGGAGTATCAATTCGGCTATCAACAACAAGAGAGCAGCAAGCGCAAAAAGATAATATTCTTCGTTTTTCTTGCTGTATTCTTTTACATTGATTTTCGTTTTTTCCATCTGGTCGATTTCCTGATAAATACTTCTGAGCTTGTTGTTGTCGGTAGCACGGAAGTAATTTCCACCTGTCATTGCGGCAATTTCTTTCAGCGATTCTTCGTCGAATTCCGAATCCATAAGCTGATACTGAGTTCCCATAGGCGTTTGAACCGGAATGTTTACCTGACCGTACGAACCAACACCAATGGCATACACACGTATGCCGAAAGTGCGGGCAATTTCAGCAGCGGTAATGGGCGCAATGTCGCCGCGGTTGTTCGAACCATCGGTCAGCAGAATGATCACCTTTGATTTTGCTTTGCTTTCCTTTATACGGTTTACTGCGTTGGCAAGTCCGAGCCCAATGGCTGTTCCATCTTCAATCATGCCGTATTTTACTGCTTTAAAAAGGTTTACAAGCACAGCATGGTCGGTTGTGAGCGGACATTGTGTAAAACTTTCGCCCGAGAAAACCACAAGTCCGATATTGTCGTTTGGTCGCGACAGAATAAATTCGGTTGCTACATCTTTCGAAGCTTCGAGGCGATTGGGTTTCAAATCTTCAGCCAGCATGGTTCCCGATATATCGAGGGCCAGCATAATGTCGATACCCTCAGTGCTTTCGGTGCGCCACGAATTGGAGGCCTGCGGGCGTGCTATGGTGAGCACAAGCAGCACAAAAGCGAGCGAACGGAGAATAAACGGCAAATGCAATAATTTTATTTTAGTGCTTTTTTTGCTGTACTCCAGACTTTTATTGCTCGATATCTGTAAACTGGCATCCGACTTGTACATTTCCTTTATGTACCAATAAATCATTGGCACAAGCAGTAAAAGTAAAAACAGGTATTCCGGATTATTAAATGTCATTTTCGTCTTATTCTAAATAAAAAGTATTGGTTAAATGTCTCCTTGTCAATTGCTTTCCTCAAGCTCCTCTTTCAGTTCATCAATATCTTTGGGAGGTTCAATCTTTGTTTGGTTTACAAACAAGAAGGCATTATACAAACTTAATTCATGTTCGTCGGGCAGAGCTTCCCATTTGGCAAATTTTACCAGGTCGGCCAGTCTGAGTATTTGTTGCAGACTTTCGTAAGCCGTTCTCGATTCGAATCGCAAATGGTTCAGCGCACTGAAAACTTCTTCGGATGTCATTTCCATACAGGGAATTCCGAATGTTTCCTCAATATATTCACGAAGCACATCAGTGAGCATTGTGTGATACTCTTTTGTTCGTCCCGATTGCCATGCTTTTTCCTGCTTAATCCTGTCGAGTTTCGAAAGTGCAGTGACGTAAGGCGGCACCGTTACTTTCGGAGCAACCACAGTTACTTCCGGTTTCTTACGGGTCAGATGGCGAATAACAAAGAATGTTGAAATCAACAGAATAATGATCAGAGAAATGATCAGAGCAATTTTCATTATACCTTTCCAGTAAATGGGCGGAGTATATACATTCTTAATGTCGGCAATCTGATTTGATGTGGTGTCGATCACAAAGGGTTGAACCACCTTAAGCGATAAGGGTTTCGACCAAATGGTATCGTTGCCGTTCACAAAAGGATAGGAAGGGATATACATGAGCGAATCTTCGAATGCTGTAACCATGTAAGATTGTGTTACGAGCATCACGCCGTCCTGCGAAGTGGTGGTGTCCATTTTCAGAGGTTCCACAATTTCGAGGCCACCCACTACCGTGTCGGAGAAAACAGGCATCGACACTATTTGTCCCGGTTGCTGCGATACTTCGAACGACAGTTTGGTCTGATTACCAATCCACATGGAGGTGGAGTCGATGCGCGAAGTCACTGTCACCGTTTGCGCAGTGAGCGCAGTGCTTAGTGTGCTGATCAGTGCAAAACAAAATATCAGTAGTTTCCTCATAAAAATTCTAATTGTCAGTCTCACTTTTTCTACTTTAGTATGCGAAGTTGCTTAATTTGAGTAAAACTCAGGCTCTCATCTTAAAGAGTTTCATAAGCGCTTTTACATAATCCTCGGAGGTGCTCATTGCCACCGAATCCACTCCGGAGCGCGTAAAGGTTTTTTGTAAAGCAAGTTTACGTTCGCCCCAGGCATGTTTGTAGCTTGTGCGAAGCCGCTTGTCCGAAGTATCAACCCATATTCGCTTTCCTGTTTCGGCATCTTTCAGTTTCACCAGACCTACATCGGGCAGTTCGGTTTCGCGAATATCGTACACCTGCA
>JAGPIU010000084.1 GCA_018054805.1 Paludibacter sp.
CCCCATTCGTTGATATTCAGATAAGGGTGTGTGCTGTAAAGATCGGTATAGTCGGAGCCTGAATCCTGTTTTTCGGTAGGAGTAGCGGCATGTTTGTACTTCAGGGTGAGTTTGGCGTGACGCGGACGACACGAAGCTGCGGAGCTGTTTACTGTAACGACCATTGGAAGTGGACCTTTTACCACTTCTACACCACGTTCGAGGCGGCGTTTTACGGTAATCTTTTGGTTGGAACAGTCCAGAATTTCTTCTGCGTAAGTAATTTGTGGCATGCCGAGTTTTTCGGCTACCTGTGGACCTACCTGGGCTGTGTCGCCATCAATGGCCTGACGACCACAAATGATAATGTCCACTTTTCCAATTTTACGAATGGCGCAGGCAAGTGCATAAGAAGTAGCGAGGGTGTCCGAACCGGCAAATTCACGTCCGCTGAGCAAATAGCCGCCATCGGCGCCACGATACATACTTTCGCGGATAATTTCGGCTGCACGGGCAGGACCCATGGTCAACACATGCACAGTGGCACCTTCGATTTTCGATTTTAAGCGTAGTGCCTGTTCCAGCGCATTGAGGTCTTCGGGGTTATAAATGGCAGGAAGCGCGGCACGGTTTACCGTTCCATCGGCTTTCATGGCATCTTTACCCACATTGCGCGTATCGGGCACCTGCTTGGCAAGTACTACAATATTAAAACTCATGTTTGTATTATTTTGGGTTATTAGTCTTCGCGTGATTCTTTCATTCTTCGTTTTTAATACCGTTTATTGCAGATTTATTGATTCAGAATACTGAATAATACTGTGCGGGGCTTACAAAAAACTTTGAAAAATGAATGCGCAAATTTAGCAGTTTTTGTTGAACCTGCAACAGCTTTTCTGCACATTCTGAGAATTTTGTGCAGATTTAATGTATTGGAATGGATACAAAAAACGCGGGACTTTTCACAAAGTCCCGCGTTTCAATAGGTATTAGTTTTTTAAGGTATAAAAAAGATTGTGTTGTTTAGTTAACGGTTGCAAAGAAACAGCTAAATTTCGATTGGTACAAGTTCAAAAATATGTTTTACAACCTGTTTTTGCTGTTTTTCGATTTTGGAAGGACATTTCTGTATACTGAAGTTGTATGTAAGTGCCACATTTATAGTTTTATATGCTTTATTGTGTGCCGACTCAAAAAAAACATTAAAATTCTTCTTTTTTGTCGTTTTGAGCATTCGGTAATACAATTCTTTTCAGATAATGCCTTTTGTGTTTACAAATGTAATAGTTTTTTGCCGAAAAAACTCCGATTCCAAATCTTAATGAATATTATTTCATTTTACTGTTGTGACAGGGTTTTTATTGAAAAAAAATAGATATGCAGGGCTTTCAAAATCTTTTCATTTCGTTTATTATTCATATCTTTGTGCTTCATTTGACTAATTATGAGGAAAATATACATTTTTATCCTGTTTATATTCATATTATCAGGATGTAAGCAGGCTACGCAATCGGGCAAACAGAAAGTAGCTGAGCAAATACAGGTTCCGGCATTTGTGGCCGATTCGGCTTATCAATATATTCAGACGCAGGTTGACTTTGGTCCGCGCGTACCCAATACCGAGGCGCATTTGCAATGTGCAGCTTATCTGTCGGCTAAGCTCAAATCGTTTGGCGCGGAAGTGATCGAACAAAAAGCTGAATTAAAAGCTTTCAACGGCACTGAGCTTAATGCTGTAAACGTAATTGGTAGTTTTCAACCCGAAAGACAGAAACGCATTTTGCTTTTTGCTCATTGGGATAGTCGCCCCTGGAGCGATCACGACCCCGATCCGGCTAATTACAATACGCCTGTATTGGGAGCCAACGATGGAGCAAGTGGCGTGGGAGTGTTGCTCGAAATTGCACGTCAACTGGGGCAAACTGCTCCTGAAGTGGGTGTGGATATAATATTTTTCGATGCCGAGGATTATGGAGCTCCTGACACTTTCACCGGAAATAGTGAAGATTCGTGGTGTCTTGGTTCGCAATACTGGGCCCGGAATCCACACAAAAGTGGTTATAAAGCTGATTATGGTATTTTGCTCGATATGGTGGGTGCGCCGGGAGCTACTTTTTATAAAGAGCAAATTTCGATGCATTATGCAGCGCATATCGTCAAAAAAGTATGGGATAAAGCCCAAAAACTTGGTTTTAGTCAGTATTTCATCAACGAAGAATTGGGCGCAATTACCGACGATCATTTGTATATAAACCGTATAGCAGGCATTCCGAGTATCGATATTATTCAGTACGATAAATATTCGTCGAAAGGTTTTGGTCATTACTGGCACACCATCAACGATACGATGGAAAACATCGACAAAAGCACGCTTCATGCTGTGGGAACTACAGTTATGCATGTGGTTTATTCTGAAAAATAATTAATCCAACGACTTCTTCCTAAAAATAAAATTTCAATGTCCTTACGTTTCAAACGAATTGCCGTAAAAATTGGTAGCAATGTGCTTACCCGCCCCGATGGTACGCTGGATATTACGCGTATGTCGGCTCTGGTCGATCAGATTGCTGTGTTGCATAAAAAAGGTGTAGAGCTGGTGCTTGTTTCTTCGGGTGCTGTGGCCTCGGGCCGTAGTATTCTGGGACTCAATAAAAAAATGGATGTGGTTGATCAGCGCCAGTTGTATTCGGCTGTGGGACAGGCCAAGCTTATCAATCATTATTGGGATTTGTTTCGCGAACATGGCATTACGGTAGGGCAGGTGCTTACTATGAAAGAGAATTTCTCGAGTCGTCGACATTATCTCAATCAGCGAAACTGTATGCAGGTGATGCTCGACAATCATGTGATTCCGGTGGTGAACGAAAATGATACGGTGTCGGTTTCGGAACTTATGTTTACCGACAACGATGAACTCTCGGGGCTTATTGCGTCGATGATGGACATGGAAGCGTTGATTATTCTGAGCAATATTGATGGCATTTACAATGGTTCACCTGCCGATCCGGCTTCGCAGGTAATTCGCGAAATAAGTAAAGGGCAGGATGTATCCGACTTTATTCAAAGTTCAAAATCGTCGTTCGGACGGGGTGGAATGGCAACCAAAACCACTATTGCCCGCAAAATAGCCGACGAAGGAATTGAAGTGTATATTGCCAATGGCAAGAAAGAAAATATACTTTTAGGCTTGCTCGATAAAAATGAAGAGGTTATTTGCACGCATTTTGTTGCTTCGCGTGAAGGTGTTTCAAGTGTAAAGAAATGGATTGCACACAGTCATGGTTTTGCCAAAGGCGAAATTCATGTAAACGAAAATGCAGCGAAAGCACTTTGTGGCGATAAAGCTGTAAGTTTATTGCCTGTGGGTGCTACAGGTATCGAAGGTGAATTTGAAAAAGACGATATTGTGAAAATTGTGGGAGAGGATGGACAATCGCTTGGCGTGGGTAAAGTGCAGTATGATAGTCGAAAAGCACGCGAGTTGCTCGGGCGGAAAAATCAGAAACCATTGATTCATTGCGATTATCTGTATCTTGAATAATTATTCCTATCTGAAATTTCCGCTGCTACTTAAATAATTGTAGAAAAAATGAAATCATTCAATCTGAAAATTCTTGTTTTCTTTCTGACGGTTGTGGCTTTGAACGGCTGTGTAAGTACATCGAAAATGACCAAAGTAATTCGCGACCGCATGCCCAATGTAGCACAGCCCACTTACGATTATAGTTCGTTTGTGACGGTTAAGTCGGATTCGCTGATACACACCGATTCGCTGGTGACTGTAAAAAAAGAGAAATCGTATTTTATTCCGGCAGTGTTTCTGTGGGCATGGAATCATCAACTGGCTTGTGAACTTAGTAGCAATTATATGTTGAATATATTTCGTAAAGTGCTGGCTGATAAATTGAAGGAATATAATATGGAAAAATTTATTGGTAATAACAAACTCGAAATCAATATTAAAAAAGTGCCAAATCGCTTTAAATATACCAATAACGGCTCGGTATTATTTCTTGTTTTTGCTTATTCTTATCATTTTCAGGAAGTGGTTTATCGCGAAAACGAGCGTTTTGTGCTGACTTATACTTTTTCGGATGATCTTGGGAATACGCGTGGCGATAGCATAAGTTATACTTTCCCCGAACAGTATAAAAGTTCAGGTTTGTCGGGATATTATTATGTGGAAGATTATATGGTGGGTTTAAAGTACGATTTCGAAAAGAAAAGTGCTGAGTTTATCGACAGGATATTCGAAAGCTTATAATTGTTTTTATAAATAACTGATTGAAGAAAAATATGGAATCTACGCAATATTGGAAAAAAGCAGCCCTGCAGGCTTCACGTTCACTGAACTTAATCGACACCAAACTAATCGATCAGGTTTTGTCAGCACTTGCTGATGCAGCAGAAGCCAACGCTACTCAAATACTTGCAGCTAATGCAAAAGACCTGGCTGCGATGGACAAAACAAATCCAATGTACGACAGGCTTTTACTTACTGAAGAGCGTATTGCAGGTATCGCAGCGGATATCCGTAATGTGGCATCGCTTCCTTCTCCGCTTGGTCGTAAGTTAATGGAAACTATTCGTCCCAATGGAATGACAATTGAAAAAGTGTCGGTGCCTTTTGGTGTGGTGGGTGTTATTTACGAAGCACGTCCCAATGTGAGCTTCGATGTATTTTCGCTTTGTCTCAAATCGGGAAATGCCTGTGTGCTAAAGGGCGGTTCGGATGCATATTATTCCAATGAAGCTATTGTGAAGGTGATTCGCGAAGTGTTGAGCAATGCCGGACTTGATGAAAATATTGTGACTTTATTGCCTGCCGGACGGGAAGCTGCTGTGGAACTGATGAATGCCACAGGTTATGTGGATGTGATTATTCCGCGTGGTGGAAAAAGTCTGATTGAGTCAGTGCGCGATAATTCGCGTATTCCGGTCATTGAAACAGGGGCAGGTATTTGCCATACTTATTTCGATGTGGCTGGCGATGTAAATAAAGGCCGCGACATTGTGTTCAATGCAAAAACTCGACGTGTAAGTGTGTGTAATGCGCTCGATTGTCTGGTGATTCACGAAAATCGTTTGTCCGATTTGCCTGCTTTGTGCGAAAAACTGGCTGAGAAAGATGTGATTATTTATGCTGATATAAAATCATATACTTTCCTGAACGGAAAATATCCTGCGCATTTACTTCAGAAAGCTACTGCGGAAAGTTATGGTATTGAGTTTCTCGGTTACAAAATGTCGGTAAAAACAGTGGCCGATATCCAGGCAGCTGTGCAGCATATTTCGGAATACAGTTCGAAACACAGCGAATGTATAGTAAGCGAAAATGCCGAAGCTTTGCAATATTTTTCTAAAGCGGTAGATGCTGCCTGCGTGTACAGCAATGTCTCTACAGCCTTTACAGATGGTGCCCAATTCGGACTCGGAGCCGAAATTGGGATTAGTACTCAAAAGTTACATGCCCGTGGTCCAATGGCATTGGAAGAACTTTGCTCATACAAGTGG
>JAGPIU010000085.1 GCA_018054805.1 Paludibacter sp.
ACGGAATGAGTTTGAAACTTCCATGTGCAGTTGGCATGTTTACTTTTTCACCTTTTTCAACCAGCGATTCGGTTTTAAGACGGTAAGCAATAAGGTCGGCAATGGAAATAAGTTTCAAATCGAATTTTTTAGCCATGTCGATTAATTGTGGAAGACGTGCCATCGTGCCATCTTCGTTCATAATTTCGATCAGTGCTCCTGCAGGATACAGTCCGGCCAATCGTGCTAAATCAACAGCTGCTTCGGTATGTCCTGCACGACGCAAAACTCCTTTGTTACGTGCACGAAGTGGGAAAATATGTCCCGGGCGGCCAAAAGTTTCGGGTTTGGAAGTCGGGTCGGCCAATGCCTGAAAGGTTGCAGCACGATCGGCTGCCGAAACGCCTGTGGTACAGCCTTCGAGTTTATCAACACTTACTGTGAAAGGAGTAGAGTGGATTGAAGTGTTTTTCTCAACCTGCATTTCAAGTTCGAGTTCGTCGCAGCGATCTTCGGTAAGCGGAGCGCAAACCACTCCACGACCATGTGTAATCATGAAATTCACCATTTCAGGTGTGATTTTTTCAGCCGCGCAAATAAAGTCACCTTCGTTTTCACGATCTTCATCGTCCACTACAATCACAAACTTACCAGCTTTGATATCTGCCAAAGCGTCTTCGATAGTGTTAAGAATATTTCCCATATAATATTGTATTTCGTTTCTGTATTTACTGAGATTTTTGTTTTTTGAGCAGTGTTTTCGATTTCGAATAAAACTGTTCAAGTTTCTGTTTGGTTTGCTGTAAAAACCTTATATATTCTTCCTTGTTGAAAAGTGTGGCATCTACGGCTGCTTTGTAAGTAAGGAAAATGCCAATCGGGAGCAATACCGAGGAGCTTAGCCACATACCTTCAGCAGCTGTCCAAAGGCCTTCGCGGGCCATTTTATAGCCGGTATTGTCGATGATATAATAAACAATGAACATGATAACCGAAATAACTACCGGTGTTCCGAGTCCTCCTTTACGAATAATAGCGCCCAGAGGTGCTCCGATAAAGAAGAAAATAAGACAGGCAAATGATAGCGTGAATTTACGATGCCATTCAATCTGGTGACGACTCACATAACGCGTGGGCTCGTTGAGCATTATTTTATTATATTCAATCTGACTTTTCAAATCGTTGGCTCTCGATATACTTTGTGTGACAGCAAGCGTCATTTTTGTTTTATCCTGATTCAGAAACAATGAATCGGGATTGTAGTTTTCGAGCTGAATATTGTCCGAAACCTCAAGTGAGCGTCCCCAGCCCGATTCCCGGCCAAAATAACGCCTTTCAACCATTTCGTTTTGCTGATCTTTCACCCTTACCTTCACAATTTCCCTTACCGAATCAATCGACTGAGTGAGTTGGTCAATATTTTTACTCACGTGCTGATCTTCGAGTATCGATTCGTCGAGGCGGTTAAAATCAGAATCAAAGTCGAGCAGGATTTCTTTCATGTCGAATGATTCACGCCGGTATGGGATGTTGGCAGAGTTGGAATTAATGCTTTGATTTTTAAGATTTTCGAAACTTTCCCCATCGTAAAGCGTAAGCAGAAGATATTTTTTATCTTCGCTAAGCGAAATTCGTCCTGAGTCGGCTACCATTACTGTAGCATTATTAAAACCTTCGGAAAAATCGTAAATCATAAGGTGTTTAAGTAAGCCTTCTTCCTTTTCGCGTACATAAAGGTTTAGGCCGTTGATGCCGGAATAGAATTCACCTGAGGGAATATCGAGTTCGGGAGATTTTTGTCGGAGTGAAAAAATAAGTGTCCAAAGTTTGGTTTGCGACACCGGTAAAACATGGTTTGAAAAGTAAAATGCACCTATCGAAACCATTGCAATAAAAATAATGAGAGGGCGAATAATGCGAAAAAGCGAAATGCCAGCCGACTTCATGGCGGTGAGCTCGAAATTTTCACCCATATTACCGAAAGTCATAAGCGATGCCAGCAATATAGCCAGTGGCAAGGCCATTGGAACAAGCGTGAAAATGGAGTAAACAAAAAATTCGGCCAATACATCAAGGCCAATTCCTTTTCCTATTAATTCGGCAAAATGTTTCCACAAAAACTGCATCAACAAAATGAAGATACAGATAAGAAACGTCATCAAAAACAGGGTAAAGAAACGTTTGAAGATGTAGATGTCGATTTTTTTCAGTAAAAACATACTTTACTTTTTTAAAGTGACACAAAATTACTTCAAAAACTTCAATAATCCACGTTCCGAAGTGCGAAATATAATTAAAGTACAAGCCTCTGTAATAAAAAACGTCCGCTAAATATTCAGCAGACGTTAAAGTGTTTTTTAGTAATGCAATAAATGCTAATCAGCTAACTGATTTTAAATTACATGCCGGTTTTTCGTTTGAGCTCATCAATTTGCTTGTTCCATAGTAAAATGGCATCTTCTTTCTCATCTTCTTCGGCAAAATCGGTTACCATTAAAATTACTTCAGTTGTAAGTGGAACAATAATTATTTGTAGTTCAAAATAATACTCAGTACCTTGATCTTCTTCCCACTGAAATCGTATAAACTGATTTTGTTTGGTTTGTTGCAAAAATGCAGTTTGTTCATACTTTTCCCAGCTGAAAGTATGTTCATTTCCATTTACTGTTACTCCATCTGCAAACCATTCTGATAGTCCTAAAGGATTTCCTATCGAATTCCACAACACAGCCGGCGATACATTGTTGAGGGAATATTCTATTGTGAAAAGTGATTTACTCATACGCTGATGAGGACGTTTTATTTTTCAATTTGTTTGTACTCTAATTCGACCGCAATATAGTCAAACTATCCGAGCATTCCAAATATTGCAATTGAAAAATACTAACAAATTGAATGTCGATATCAGTTTTGGTCTTTTCCATGCTTATTCAGCAAAAATACTCAAAATTATCCCCGAAATCAGGTTAATAAGTTGCTTTTACCAAACGAGAGAGGAAGCAGTTCTTTTACCTTGTCGAGTCGGTAAATATATTTCTGTCCATCGAGGAAAACGGTAATGTCTTTTTCGAACCGGTTTTCAGTTTCGAGCAATACCTGTCGGCACGATCCGCAGGGTGTGATTGGCTCCTGCAGAAAGTTACCATCGCTGAAGGCTGTAATAGCAAGTGTTTTCACAGCTACGTCAGGATATTGTGCATTGGCATAAAACATAGCCACACGTTCAGCGCACAAACCTGATGGATAAGCTGAGTTTTCCTGATTACTGCCTGCGAAAATTTCGCCGTTTTCGAGTAATACAGCTGCACCTACCGAGAATTTGGAATACGGAGCATATGATTTTGAAACCTGTTCTCTGGCTTTTTCAATCAGGTGCACTTCTTCAGGTTTAAGTTCGTTGTGATTCAAAACTGTAACATGTGTTTCAATGATTTTTTTCTGCATAATAATATTTTAGTTTAAAATTTAGTCCGCAATAGGATGGCTTAACTAATCACAAAAATATAAAATTCCCCCGTTTAATTTATTTATTTCAGCGATTAGTTTTATTTTTGTAGCAAAATAAGCCTAATTTCAGTATTTTTATGAGACTTAGAACCGGAATTCTACTGTTAGCATTCATTTTTTCTACTATTTTGTCAACGCTTTTTGCTCAATCGAAAAGTCAGGCATATATAAATTACGTTCAGAATTACTATAAACTTGCTATGATTCAGCAAAAAGAACATGGCATTCCTGCAAGTATCACGCTGGCTCAGGGACTTTTAGAGTCGGGCGCCGGTATGAGTGAGCTGGCTCGCAAATCGAATAATCACTTTGGTATAAAATGTCACGACTGGTCGGGCGAGAAAACATATCACGACGATGATGAACGCGGCGAATGTTTTCGTAAATACGATAAAGTACTTGATTCTTACGAAGATCATTCTGCATTTTTGAAAAACCGCACTCGCTACGCTTTCCTTTTCGAACTAAGCCCAACCGATTATCAAGCCTGGGCGCATGGCCTTAAAAAAGCAGGTTATGCAACCGATCCTTCGTATGCATATAAGCTTATTTCACTTATCGAAAACTACGATTTACATCAGTACGATATTCAAAAGCTTGATGTAAAGCAAATTGCAGAAGTTAATAAAAATCAGCAGCGCTCATCGAACCATCCGATTGGAACAGTATCGGCCTACAGAGTACACGAAATATATAAAAATAACGGAGTGAAATTTGTGGTGTCAATGGTTGGCGATTCTTACGCGTCGCTATCGGAAGAGTTGAATATCAGTGAGAAAAGATTGAGACGATACAATGAAATAAATGAATTTACAGAACTTTTGCCCGGAACGCAGGTGTATATTCGTTACAAGAAAAACAAAGCGTCACGTGGCTATTCGCATCATGTAGTGCGGGCGGGCGATTCGATGTACAGTATTGCTCAGAATTATGGTATCAAAATTGAAAAGCTGTATAAACTGAATGAAATGCCTTATCACGAAGGCGCAAAACTGGGTCAGGTATTGAAACTGAGATAAAATATGAGAAAAAGAAATACAGAATTACTCAAAGATGTAATTGCTCAGGTGCTGAAACAGAATAAACTGGACCGACCGCTGAATGAGAAACATATTATTGACGCCTGGCCGGCAGTACTCGGACATAATATTAATCAATATACTTCGGCGCTCGAAATCCGTCAGCGCATACTTTATGTGACGCTCACTTCATCGGTGCTTCGTCACGATTTATTTTTGTCGAAAGATCAAATAATGGCATCGCTCAATAAGCATGTTGGGGCGGATGTAATTAAAAATATTGTATTTAAATAAGTAATTGAAATGTAATAACTTATTTGTGTTATTTGAAAATTGTTTAAAACGCGACATCGTTTTATTCCTATTACATAAATGCCATCAGAACTCAACAACTAACAGATATAATGAAAATAATTAACTCAGTACTTCTGGATGAAATTTGTAAACAGGCAAAGGAAAGTCCCAGATTAAGAATGAATTACAACCTACATTCTGAACTCGATGAACCTGTTCAAAGACTCATGAATGCACTTGAGCCGGGTACCGAGATTCCTGTGCATCGTCATCGCCATACCGATGAAACATACCTTGTTCTAAGGGGAAGTTTAAATGTTGTAGTTTTTAATGAGAAGAAAGAACAACTTGAAAAAATACTGCTCGACCCGCTAAAGGGTTCGTACGGAGTTTCAGTACCCGCAGGGCAGTGGCATTCAGTGGACGTGCTCGAAACAAACACTGTGATTTTTGAAATCAAAGAAGGGCCTTATGCTGCTTTGGGTGAGGAAGATATTTTAAAGTAAATAAACCGGGTATCAATAAAAATGGCTGTTATCCTGATTGGATAGCAGCCATTTTTATTGTGA
>JAGPIU010000086.1 GCA_018054805.1 Paludibacter sp.
GACAGAATTTTTTTGTAAAAATAAACACGACTCATGGCCATTTCGCGACAAAGATCTTCCACCAGAAAATCGGCATTTCCGATGTTTGTTTCGACTAATGCTACCGCCTTTTTCACAAACTTTTCATCCATTGAGGTGATTTCAATTTCGGAAGGATTAATGTCCACTTTACGCTTGAACTGTTCGTGTTTTTGCTTTTGCCGCTCGATAAGGCGCGATACTTTGAGCATAAGCAGTTCGGTGCGGAAGGGCTTCGAAATATAATCCTCGGCACCAGCTTCGAGTCCCTGATACTTGTTTTCGTCGCCGGTTTTGGCCGTAAGCAAAATGACAGGAATGTGCGAAGTGCGGATATCCTGTTTCAGCTGTCGGCAAAATTCAAAACCATCCATCACCGGCATCATTACGTCCGAAATAATAAGATCGGGCAGTTTGGCAAGTGTCAGTTTCAGTGCTTTTTCGCCATCAGCGGCAGTTATTATGCGATAATCTTTTTCAAAAATTGAAGAAATAAAATTGCGGAAATCCTCATTGTCGTCAACAATCAACATCAATGGAGCTTTTTCGTCGGACAATGGCGGCTGTTGTGCATCGCAATGCTCCAAAACTTCGTCCTTCGTGCCGGTTTCAGCTGTAGCTGCATTTTGCACAATCACTTCCTGATTAAGTTGCTGACGGGCCGGAATAAGCACAGTAAACACAGAGCCTTTGCCCGGAGTACTTTCCACACTGACTTCGCCTCCGTGAAGTTTTACATATTCGCTCACAATGTGCAGTCCTACACCCGTTCCGGTATGATGGCCGTTTTCCTGATTTTCGACGCGGTAAAAACGCTCAAAAATGCGATTTATGTCGCTGCCCGGAATGCCAATCCCTGTATCGGCGACGTCGATTTTCAGATATTTGCTATCGTCGTTGAGTTGCTGAATAAGGCTGAGCTTCAGGTCGATTTTTCCGCCTTCGGGTGTAAACTTAAAAGCATTCGAAAGCAGGTTGTTCACAATTTTTCGTAGTTTTTCGGCATCGAATTCCATGCGGAGTTCGTTTACCGAATTGGAGAACAGGAAATTGACCGACTTTTTGGTGGCCATTGAGGTAAATGAATAACAAATTTCACGGACAAAAGCCACCACATCGCCTGTAGAAGCGTTGAGTGTATCTTTTTGTACATCCAGCTTGCGGAAGTCGAGCAGCTGATTGACCAGTTCGAGCAAGCCGTTGGCATTGCGCCGTATAATTTCGAGCAACTGTAGTTGTCCGGGGTTGTTTATTTCGCCTGCCAGTTTCTCAACAGGATTGAGAATAAGCGTGAGCGGCGTCCGGAATTCGTGGCTTATGTTGGTAAAAAAGCGGAATTTCATTTCGTCCATTTCGTGCAGCTGCCGTGCTTCGCGTATGCGTTGTTCGTTCTCGAATTCGCGCTGCTGTTTCCGAAGGTTATATTGCACAATAAGCCATATAAGATACAGTGCAGCAGCAAAGTAAATAAGAATAGCCCACCAGCTAAACCAGAATGGAGGCCGTATCACAATGTCGAGTACAAGCGGTTCGGCGCACCACACATTGTCGTTGTTGCTGGCATACACCATCAGCTGATAGCTTCCCTGGCCAAGGTTCGAGTAGGAAGCCTGTCCGTTTTTGGTTTCTATCCATTTCGTATCGAGACCTTTCAGCATGTAGCGGTAATGGTTTTTCTCAGGATGAATGTAGCTCAGTGCCGAAAAGTAAAGTGTAAAATTCTTTTCGTAGTAATTGAGTACCAGTTTTTTGATGTGTGTGACCGATTCGTCGAGCACCACCCGTTTCCGGAACATTCGTCCGGGCAAAACTTCCTCATTCGCTATCATTAGTCCGGTAATGCGGGGCACAGGTACCGATTTGTTGAAGCGAATATTTTGTGGATTAAACACAGTATAGCCTTTTGTTCCACCAAAATAAATATCGCCCTGTGCATTCTTAAACACTGCATTCTGATTGAAAATAGTATTTACCAAACCGTCGTTTTCGTCGAACGAAAGCACGTTGAAGTCATATCCGGCATTTTTCGTATCTACTTTTACGTATACGCAAGCCAGTCCGTTTCGGGTGCCGGCCCACACATTTCCTTCGTTATCTTCAACCAGCGAAACAACCTGCTCGCTTGGTAATCCATTGGTTTTGTTGATATAAAGTATTTCAGCTTTCAGCGGATTGTAAATATTGATACCGTTGTCGGTGGCAATCCAGAGCAGGTTGCGCGAATCGACCATTGAATAAGTCACAACCATGTCCGAGAGTTTGTTTCTCAATTTCTCATTGCTAAAAACAGGCTTTATCACCCCCGAGGCAGTATTCAGTACATCGACTCCTGCAGCAGTGGAAAGATACACGGGATTGCGATTGTGCGTAAACATTGACAATACAAACTCAGACGAAAGCCCGCGTGTATTCGACCTGTTGTAGTGAGTAAAAACCTTACGTTCGGCATCGAGCATTTCCACACCGGCTCCCAGCGTTGCGATCCAGAGTCGGTTTTGGTCATCTTCGGCCATGCCGTAAATGCTTTTATTCGAAATAGCGCCGGGATTATTGATTTGGGGTAAAAAGCGTTCGAAATTTTCGCCCCGCATTCTGTTTAGTCCGCCCAGAAAAGTACCAAACCACAAGGTTCCGCTGCGATCTTCGAGTGCTGAAATCACAATGTCCGACGAAACTGAAGCCGGATTGTTTTTATCGTGACGATATACTTTAAACGCTCCAGTGGATTTCTGGTAACGCAATAGTCCGCTGCCGTTTGTGCCTATCCAAAGGTTTCCTTTCGAATCTTCGTAAAGCGTATTACAGTCCTTGTTTTCGAGTTGTGGATGATTGAAATAAAACAGCGGCGATTTTCCGAACTTAAACATTCCTTCGTGACAATACGAAACGCCGTTTTTATAAGTTCCTGCCCACATAATGCCCGTTTCGTCGGCAAAAAGGCTTATCACAGAATTCTGGCTAATGGAGTTTGGATTGTTCGGGTCATTGAGCAGCACTTCTATTTGCCCTGTTTTTTTGTCGTAGATATTCACACCACCATGATCGGTTCCAATCCACACCTTACCGTTTAAATCCTGCACAATGTCGCGAACAAAGTCGGTAGTCATTGTTTTATCACCGGGCGAAATAAAATCCCTTGGGTTAGCACCAAAATAAATCCATTCTGCTTTGCTGAAATCATAAGTGAACACACCCTTGTCGCCTATTCCCGGAAAAACCCAGGGACAACCGTTGCGGTCGACATACAGATTTTTGGGAATGGTGGCGCCAATGGCATTTTCGAGTACTTTGGTACTGCGAAAATCCACCGATTGTGTTTTTTCGTTGAAACGTTCAATCAATCCCGACTGAAAAAGCACCCAAAATGAATTTCCCGAAGCCCGGAGTCCGGAAATAGTACCTTTCGAAAGTGAGTTTCCACCATTATTTTGCAGAAAAGACGACACTTTGCCCGTAGCAGGTTCGTATTTATACACCCCATTGTTCTGATTGTAGAAATACATGTTCTTTTCGCTGTCGATATCCACAAGTAAGGGCTGAAAATGAATGCCTCGCGGACTAAACCATGCCGAAAGATTGCGGATAAAAGTTTCTTTGCGTACATCATAAAGCACATAGTACGGATTTCCTTTAATCCAGAGATTTCCCTGATAATCTTCCTGCATTTCGGGAATGGCATTGTAGAGCAATGTAGTACTGTCGTTTTTGTCCGCTTTGTAAGTTTTTACAGTGTAGCCATCGTAACGGTTAAGTCCGTAGTTGGTACCAAACCACATAAAACCTCTCGAATCGCGAAAGATGCTTTCTATCTGATTGTTCGTAAGGCCGTTTGTATTGTCGAGCCGGGTAAACTGATAACTTGTGGCCTGAAGTGTGACACACAAGAACAATAGAAAGCTGATGGCGATTTTTTTCATATATCTTTTGTTGATATGATTTCGTTCGAAAAAACAGTGATGAAGAAAGCTCACCAGTTGTTTCCGTATTACAAAAATAGAAAATAAAACCTTTTAAATGCCCTGATTTTATCTTCGTTATCATTCGGCGCCCATTGCGATAACATTTCAACCCTGCCTGTTATCAATTGCGGATGGTTCTCACAACATATTCCCGTGCATTCCCCAATGTGTCATGGTATTTTTGTATAGCCTTAAAAGCATTGAAACTGTACACTCAAATTTCATTGATAAAAGATAATACGAATGAGAAAAATGATAAGCTATAAAACAATTGTGTTGTTCATGTTTGTCGCACTCTATGGATGCGGCAATGGTCACTTTCAGAAAAAACAGGACGGAATCGTGATTTCATTGACTCAGAAAAATGAAAACGACGTTCAAACCATCTGCCTTCAGGTCATCAGCGACGATATTATCCGTGTGATTGCCTCTCCCGATAAAAACATTAAAGAGCGTAAAAGTCTTATTGCGCTTGACTCCCAACAAAAAACCAAATGGAATGCCACTCAATCGGGCGACAGTATAATTCTGAAAACAGCCACCACACAAGCCATTGTAAGGCTTAGCACAGGCGAAATATGTTTTACCGACAGTGTGGGACGTGTTATTCTAGCCGAGCAAACCGGTGGTGGTAAAACTTTCGAATCCATTGAAGTGGAAGGCAAAAAAGGTTACTCTTTCCGTCAGGTTTTCGAATCGCCTTCGGATGAGGCTTTCTACGGCCTCGGACAACATCAGTCCGACGAATTCAACTGGAAAGGTCGCAACGAGGAACTTTTTCAGTACAACACCAAAGTTTCTGTACCTTTTGTGGTGTCGAGTAATAATTACGGCATATTGTGGGATAATTATTCACTATCACGTTTCGGCGATCCGCGACCTTATGCCAACCTGAGCGAAATGTTCGAAGTATTTGGTAAAGATGGCGATAAAGGCGGACTTACAGCCACTTATATGGTGAACAAAGATCCGAAGAACGTTTTTGTCAGTCGTCGCGAAAGCAATGTGGATTACGAGAACATTCAAACCATTTTAAATTTCCCCAAAGACTTCCCGTTTAATAATGCCGCTATTCGTTGGGAAGGCGAGATTCAACCACACGAAACAGGCATTTACCGATTTAATTTGTATTATGCAGGATATACCAGCGTGTATCTCGACGATAGTCTGGTGGTGGCCGAACGTTGGCGAACAGCCTGGAATCCGAATAGCTATAAGTTCGAACTTCCGCTCGACAGCACCCGTCATCACAAACTGCGTATTGAATGGCAGCCCGATGGAGGCACTTCATACATTGGCCTGAAAGCGCTTTCGCCTGTCCCCGACGAAGAACAGCAGAAACTATCGTTGTGGTCGGAAATGGGCCCTTACATGGATTATTATTTTGTAC
>JAGPIU010000087.1:0-1933 GCA_018054805.1 Paludibacter sp.
CAATCGGATAAATTTTACCCACATTCGGTTTCGTATATTCAGCTACCGGCTCACCGCAACCATCGCCATCTTTATCTACACCAATCACCGGCCAATCATTTACCCAACGCATAGGATTGAGATGTACTACACGTCCGTAAGCATATTTATCCTGAAAATGAATAAACCAATCTTCTTTCCCATCGGGCGTATCGACCCATGCTCCCTGATGCGGACCATTGATATCGGTTGTGCCCTGCGCCATTACAATTTTTTCTTCGTAAGGTCCGTAGATGTTTCGCGCACGTAAAGCAAGTTGCCAGCCCGGTTTTACTCCACCTGCCGGGGCAAAAATGTGATAAAAACCATTGCGTTTGTAAAGTTTTGCTCCTTCCACAGTGGGATGGTTAGGGTGACCATCGAACACCAGACGACTTTCGGAAATTGCCTGAGTTGCATCGGGCGTCATTTCGAACACAGCCAACACACTTTTCATTCCGGCACGGCTACCTGCATATCCATGCGCCACATAAGCACGACCATCTTCGTCCCAAAACGGACAAGCATCGATAAGTCCCAAACCGGCTTTTACAAGCACCAAAGGCGACCATGGACCACGTGCATTTTTTGCTTTGGTCATAAAAATGCCCTGATCGGGATCGCCATAGAATATATAAAACTCATTGTTGTGATAACGAATGGCAGGCGCCCAAACACCATTTCCATGTTGCGGGGTTTTAAAGAAAGACTCAGGCACTAACTTTGGCGCAGCATGACCTATCAAAGTCCAGTTAACCAAATCTTTTGAGTGCAAAACAGGCAAACCCGGTGTATTGGCAAAGGATGAAGCTGTCATATAAAAATCATCGCCCACACGACACACATCAGGATCAGAGTAATCGGCATAGAGCACAGGATTTTTATATTTACCCTTTCCGGTATCGCTTACCCAAACTTTCGACACATAAGGTTTCTGATTTTCTTTCAATAATTTTGTCAGACCGCTCACATTATTCTCTTTAATACCATTTACAAAAAACGAAGCCACCTTGCGTGCTCCTTTTTCAACAAAATGTGTATTATCATCAAGTCCTTTGGGATAAAGCGGATTTTGTCCTGCTGCGTATTTATGAAAATACTGACGCGATGCCGAAACTCCTTCAGCAGCTAGCCATTCAGATGTATATTTTTGCATATCAATCATGGGCACACGTTTCGCTTTGGCCACTTCACGCACAATGTCGGGATAAACGCCGTGCATATCTACCAGTTTGGCATCGTTATCGAATTTACGACGTGCTACCGGCGTACAGAGCACAGGATTTCCGCCTTTTGCCTTTACCTCATCGATCATACGCAGCAGATTGGCCCGATAATCTTCAGGACTTGTGTATCTATCCTTTTTCTCCACCGAACTGTCGTTGTGACCGAACTGAATAATCACAAAATCGCCTTTCTGCATTTCGGAAACAATCTGAGCCCACAAGCCTTCGCTGATAAAAGTGCGCGTACTTCTGCCATTTTTGGCGATATTCCGCACCACAATATCATCACTTAAAAACTCCGAAAGATATTGTCCCCAACCGCGCTCGGCAAAAGGCACAGCAGTCATTTCACCTGTCAGCGAATCGGTCATTGTTTTGTAAAAAACTTTGTTGGCCATGGTGGAATCGCCTGCCATAAATACGTGCACAGGCCGTTGTCGGGCCGACATCAGCACCAGCGTTAGTGCTACAAAGAGGAAAGTAAGTTTTTTTGCAGTCATTGCGTATGTGGTTTTTATCAGATACAAATTATACAAACCAAATCTGGCATATCAGGTTCGGGATACAAATATATAATGATTAAAACTAACGGGGGTAGAAAAATTGACCTTTGGTGTGGACTTTTTGTATTCAGGAGAAAACGAAAAAACAAAGGCTGTCTCCGCAATGGAAACAGCCTTCGTCATATT
>JAGPIU010000087.1:2033-5352 GCA_018054805.1 Paludibacter sp.
ATACAAATATATAATGATTAAAACTAACGGGGGTAGAAAAATTGACCTTTGGTGTGGACTTTTTGTATTCAGGAGAAAACGAAAAAACAAAGGCTGTCTCCGCAATGGAAACAGCCTTCGTCATATTTCAGAATGCTTAATTATGCATTTTTGAGAGCGGACTGAGCAGCAGCCAAACGTGCGATAGGCACACGGAATGGAGAACATGAAACATAGTCCATACCTACTTTACCGCAGAATTCAACTGATGACGGTTCACCACCATGCTCACCACAAATACCCACTTTCAGATTAGGGTTGGTTGAGCGACCACGTGTTGTTCCGATTTCCACCAACTGACCGATACCTTCCTGATCCAACACTTCGAAAGGATCGTTTTTCAGGATACCTTTCTCGATATAAACAGGGAGGAATTTGCTGGCATCGTCGCGTGAGTAACCAAAGCCCATTTGAGTAAGGTCATTGGTACCAAACGAGAAGAATTCGGCATGTTTTGCAATTTTATCAGCAATAAGCGCTGCACGTGGAATTTCAATCATAGTTCCAACCATGTAGTCAACTTTCACTCCTTTTTCAGCAAATACAGCTTCAGCAGTTTCGCGAATAATAGAAGCCTGCAACTGGAATTCTTCCACTGTTCCAACCAATGGAATCATGATTTCAGGTTTTGGGTTTTTACCGGCCGCTTTCAGATCGCAAGCAGCTTCGATAATAGCACGCGCCTGCATTTCTGTAATTTCGGGATAGGTGTTACCCAAACGACAACCACGGTGACCCAACATAGGGTTGAATTCGTGCAACGACTCAACTTTAGCTTTCACTATTTCAACCGAAATGCCCAATTTCTCAGCCATTTCTTTTTGTGAAGCAGCATCGTTAGGAGTAAATTCGTGCAATGGTGGATCGAGTAAGCGGATAGTAACACCAAAACCGTCCATAGCTTCAAGAATTCCGTGGAAGTCTTCACGCTGGATAGGTAACAATTTAGCCAACGCTTTCACACGACCTTCCACATCATCAGCCAGAATCATTTCACGGATAGCCCAGATACGATCTCCTTCGAAGAACATGTGCTCGGTACGGCAAAGACCAATACCTTTTGCGCCAAAGTCACGTGCAGTTTTTGCATCGTTTGGAGTATCAGCATTGGTACGCACATACATTTTGGTATGTTTTTCGGCAATTTCCATCAATTTACCAAAGTCACCATCCAGTGTTGGTGTGATTGTAGCTACTTTGCCATCGTAAACAATACCTGTAGAGCCATCCAGTGAAATATAATCGCCTTCGTTGTAAACCACACCATTGATAGTTACACTTGAGTGACCCACAGTAATACCAGCAGCACTTGAGATACAACATTTACCCATACCGCGAGCCACAACAGCTGCGTGAGAAGTCATACCACCACGTTCGGTAAGGATACCTTCGGCAGCGTACATACCTTTTAAGTCTTCAGGAGAAGTTTCGCGACGTACAAGAATTACTTTCTCGCCACGAGCAGCCCATTCTTCAGCTACATTGGCTGAGAAAACGGCTCTACCTGTTGCAGCACCCGGAGATGCAGGAAGTCCTTTGGAAATTACTTTTGCTGTTTGTTTGGCTTTTTTCTCAAACACAGGGTGCAACAACTCATCGAGTTTAGCAGGTTCCTGACGCAATACAGCAGTTTTTTCGTCGATCAAACCTTCGGCAACCATTTCAACCGCCATACGAACCATAGCAGCACCTGTACGTTTACCATTACGTGTTTGCAACATCCAAAGTTTACCATCCTGAATGGTGAACTCCATATCCTGCATGTCTTTGTAATGTTTTTCAAGTTTTTGCTGAGTAGCAAAAAGGTCAGCATATACTGCTGGCATCGATTCTTCGAGTGAAGGGAAAGTAGCTTTACGCACTTCTTCCGAAATACCGGCACGCTCAGCCCAACGACGTGAACCTTCGATAGTGATTTCCTGTGGTGTACGTACACCCGAAACCACATCTTCGCCCTGAGCGTTGATCAGATACTCACCATTAAAAATATTTTCGCCTGTAGCAGCATCGCGTGAGAAGCAAACGCCGGTGGCCGAGTTGTCGCCCATATTTCCATAAACCATGGCCTGAACGTTCACAGCTGTACCCCATTCGTTAGGAATTTTTTCCATTTTACGGTAAAGGATAGCACGTTCGGTATTCCATGAATCGAATACAGCACAAACTGCTCCCCAAAGCTGTTCCCATGGGTTGTTAGGGAAATCTTTACCTGCTTTTGTGCGAACTACAGTTTTGAATTCTTCAACAATATATTTGAGGTTTTCGACAGTAAAATCAGTATCCGAAGCATAATTGTTGTCGGCTTTTACTTTGTCTAATACCTGCTCAAACGGACAATGTTCGCCTTCTTCGGCCACAACGCCCATTACTACATCGCCATACATTTGAATAAAACGACGATATGAGTCGTAAGCAAATTTTTCGTTACCCGATTTTTCAGCCACAATTTTCACTGTGTCATCGTTCATACCGAGATTCAGAATGGTATTCATCATACCGGGCATAGAAGCACGTGCACCTGAACGAACCGATAAAAGCAATGGGAATGCTTCGCCATTCGAACCGAATTTAGCGTTCATGATTTTTTCAGTTTCAACAACTGCGGCTTCCACTTCGCTTTTCAAAAGTTCAACAACTGCATCTTTTCCTAGTTTATTGTACTCGGTACAAACATCGGTAGTAATTGTGAAACCGGCAGGAACCGGAACTCCAATCAGATTCATTTCGGCAAGGTTGGCACCTTTACCACCAAGCAAATTCTTCATGTCTGCTTTTCCTTCAGCTTTTCCGTTGCCAAAGGTGTAGACTCTTTTTGTGTTACTCATTTTGTTTATAAAATTAAAATTACTCTCTAATAATTTGGATTACAAAAATAGCATATTTTGCTCAAAATTTAAAACCCTGAGCGAAAATTTATTATGGCCAATGTTTCCCTTTCAGGATAAGCTGTTTAATGTAAAAAAACGACTTATTTCAGCACCGGCAACTGTTGATAACAACAAATACCGGAGCTGTTTGTTTTGGAGAGTTTTGTTTATTGCTGAACAGGAATCCATTCATAGGCTCCCGCATCGGGTGCACCGTCCGAAAGCCTGTTATTTCCATTCAAATCGAGTGGAAACTGCGAAGCCACAGCGGGATCAGCCAATCCGCGAAGTGCCGACAAAGAATCGGGCATAAAATTAAAATACTGAAGAGGCTTTAGTGTATAACGCGACGCTTTAAAAAGCATAGTATCTCCCGGCTCGTACCAATGATTCCGGACAAACTGCGACATTTC
>JAGPIU010000088.1 GCA_018054805.1 Paludibacter sp.
ACATACAGAATTTGCCCGTTGACACTGCGAAACTCGTCCGCAGCCCATTTTTCGAGTGCTTCCATCGTTTCGTGATCGATGCGCAACACAAAAGGCTTATTTTTACTTTCCTTTGCCAAAACAATTCAATTTAAAAATCCGGTTATAATTCGTCACGAAAAAAAGCTATTGGTGCAAAGTGCCTGCATTGATCACAGGCTGAGTACCTTCTTCGCTACAAAGCACCACCATGAGATTGCTCACCATTGCAGCCTTTTTGTCGTCGTCAAGATCCACCACTTCCTCATCCGCAAGTTTTTTCAGAGCCATTTTCACCATTCCCACAGCGCCATCCACAATTTTTTCACGGGCTGCAATAATTGCATCGGCCTGCTGACGACGAAGCATGACTGCCGCAATTTCGGGTGCATAAGCCAGATAATTGATGCGCGCTTCCACCACATCGATACCCGAAATGCGAAGTCGCTCATTGATTTGCTCTTCGAGAATATTATTTACCTCTTCGCCTCCCGACCGCAAAGTGAGCTCATCTTCACCGGCAGTACCTGTATGATCATAAGCATACATTCCGGCCACATAGCGCAAAGCTGAGTCGGCCTGAATTTTCACGAAGTTCTCGTAAGCTTTCATTTTCTGCGACACATTGTCGACACCAGGCTGCGGATTAACCGACATTGAGGCATTATCGATATCGAAACTGGCTTTATAAGTATCGGTCACTTTCCAAACCACCACCATACCAATCATTATCGGATTTCCGGTTTTATCGTTTACCTTAATCGGATCGGCATCGAGGTTACGTGCACGGAGTGTCAGTTTCTTTTTGGTAAAAAAAGGATTTACCCAGAAAAAGCCATTGTCCTTCACTGTGCCTTCGTACTCTCCAAAAAATATCATTACACGGGCTTCGTTAGGTTCAATTTGCATAAAACCACCCCACACAATGCAATTTACAATGAAAAGTACCGCTGCACCCACAATACTTATGGTCAGTGGAACCACCGACATATTCTGATTGGCTACCCAAACCAGAAAAACAACAATTGCTACCAAAAATGCAAAGTTAAAAATCAGCATCGGAATACCGGCCAATTTCATTCCTGAGAACGATTCTTCTTTTGTTTTCATTTAATTATCAGTTTTTTAAATTAAAAATCGAAAAACAATACGTATTAAATTCATTTCAAAAAAAATGATTTTATATAATATCATTTTGATATCACAAATATTCAGAAAAATAATTGTAATCACCAAATTTCCAAGGAAATATTTTTCAAAATAAATTATCACAAACATTTATAAGTCACGGAAATGCTTTTTTAGTAAATTTGCAGCCTGCAATCAACAAAAAAAAAGGAATGAAGAAACTGATTATTTTCGATCTCGACGGCACTTTGCTCGATACTATTGAAGACCTTGCCAACAGTGTAAATTATGCACTTTCGTTACACAACTTCCCCACGCATCCGGTAAGTGCCTTCAACTTTTTCATTGGCAACGGATTAAATAAGTTACTTGAGCGTGCTTTGCCGGAAACCAGCCGCAATCAGGATAATATTTCGATGCTGAAAGCTGATTTTATAACACATTATTATAGTCATTCCGACGAATTCACCAAGCCTTATCCCGGCATTTCGGAACTACTCAAAAAACTTTCGGCCGAAGGATTTCAGTTGGCCATTGCTTCGAATAAAATACATCAGGCTACTGTTGATCTGGCAAAACGGTTTTTTGGAGAAATAAGATTTACGGCCGTGTTCGGACAACGCGAAGGTTATGCTGTAAAACCAAACCCGTCGATACTTGAAGAAATTATAGAAATAGCCGGAGTACAAAAGAGTGAAGTGTTATACGTAGGCGATTCGGGCGTGGATGTAGCCACTGCCAATAACACACAAGTAGATTTCACAGGCGTTTTGTGGGGATTCCGTCCGCGTAAAGAACTGGAAGATGTGGGAGCTACCCGTTTTGTAAATACCACCGACGAATTATACAGCATTATAAACAAACTCTGAAAATACAATTCCATTCACAGCGGGTTTCAAAAGCCAATTCGCTGATTCAGGGACTCTAAAATTTGTTTTGTATTTTTCACACAAAGCCTGTTTCGTTGGTCACAAAAAATGTGTACATTTGCACGCAATAATTTTTCATAGCAGGATTTATAGTTTTCTTCCTGAGATATAAACAATTAAAATAATAAAACCTATGTCATTTATTGCTGAAAGAGTACAAATCGAAGGCCTTACGTTTGACGATGTGCTTCTTATTCCCGCCTATTCGGAAGTATTACCCCGAAACGTTGATTTATCCACCCGCTTTTCACGCCGCATCGAGCTTAAAGTACCCATTGCATCAGCTGCGATGGACACAGTAACCGAAGCCAAAATGGCCATTGCCATAGCCCGCGAAGGTGGTATCGGTGTGATTCACAAGAACATGACCATTGCCGAGCAGGCCAAGCAGGTAGGCATTGTAAAACGTGCCGAAAACGGAATGATTTCGAATCCGGTGACTATCCGTCCCGAAGCCACAGTAAGTGATGCGCTGGCACTGATGTCCGAATACAAAATTGGTGGCATCCCCGTTGTTGATGAAAAAGGTTTTCTGGTAGGAATTATAACCAACCGCGACCTTCGTTTTCAGCGTGATATGACTACAAAGATTAAAACCATTATGACCAGCGAAAATCTGGTTACAACCTCACGCAGCACCGATCTGGAAGCTGCTGCAGACATTCTGCAACAGTATAAAATTGAAAAGTTACCGGTTGTTGACAAAGACAACAAACTTGTAGGATTGCTCACTTACAAAGACATTACCAAAGCAAAAGACAAACCAATGGCATCGAAAGACCCACAGGGTCGTTTACGTGTAGCAGCAGGTGTAGGTGTGACAGGTGATGTGTTTGAGCGAATTGATGCACTGGTGGAAGCAGGTGTGGACGCTATTGTGATTGACACAGCTCACGGACATTCGAAAGGTGTAATTGAAACTTTGAAAGAAGCAAAAAAACGCTATAAAGATATTGATATTATTGTGGGAAACATTGCCACCGGCGATGCAGCGCTTGCTTTGGTGGAAGCGGGTGCCGATGCAGTTAAAGTTGGTATCGGACCGGGCTCAATTTGTACAACGCGTGTGATTGCAGGTGTGGGTGTTCCGCAACTTTCGGCCATTTACGAAGTGGCAAAAGCGCTTAAAGGCACAGGTGTTCCTGTAATTGCCGATGGTGGTATCCGTTATTCGGGCGACATTGTAAAAGCACTTGCTGCCGGAGCAAATACCATTATGGCCGGTTCATTGCTTGCCGGTGTGGAAGAATCGCCGGGTGAAACCATTATTTTCAACGGACGTAAATTCAAATCGTATCGTGGCATGGGTTCGCTCGAAGCAATGGAAAAAGGTTCGAAAGACCGTTATTTCCAGGATGTGGAAGGCGATGTAAAAAAACTAGTTCCCGAAGGAATTGCTGCCCGCGTACCATTTAAAGGCTCGCTTTACGAAGTGGTTTATCAAATGATTGGTGGCTTGAGAGCCGGAATGGGATATTGCGGAGCAGAGACAATCAACGACTTGCACAATGCAAAATTCACCCGCATCACCAATGCCGGTGTAGCCGAAAGTCATCCACACGACGTGTCGATTACCAGTGAAGCGCCTAATTACAGTCGCGGAGAATAAAAAAAACTTAAAAAATTACGGGCGTTACATAACATAATAGTATTTTTGAGCGTTAATAGTAATCCGTGAGATTACGCGTAATTTAAAATCAATGATTGTATATATGAAATCACAAATTTTGTCTTTAGCTTTACTTGTTCTGTTCGGGTCGGCAAATGCTTTTGCATCAGATCCCGTATTAATGAAAATAAACGGAAAACCCGTTTACAAATCGGAGTTTGAATACATTTATAACAAGAACAATTCGAACAACTCGCTCGATAAAAAAACACTCGACGAGTATGTGGATTTATTTGTAAACTTCAAACTGAAGGTTGAAGAAGCAAAAGCTCAGGGACTGGATACCACACAATCTTTTATCAGCGAACTTGCCGGCTATCGCTCGCAACTCACCCGCCCTTATCTGACCGATTCGAAAGTGGATGAGCAGATTTTGCGCGAGGCTTACGACCGCATGAAAGAAGATGTGGAAGTGAGTCATATCCTTGTACGCATACCACAGGGCGCGACTCCTGCTGACACGCTGACTGCCTGGAAAAAAATCAACAGCACTTTGAAACGTCTCGACAAAGAAGACTTTGCAAAAGTGGCTAAAGAAATTTCCGAAGATCAGTCGGCTGAAGAAAACGGAGGCTATATTGGTTGGGTAACAGCTTTCCGCACCGTATATCCGTTCGAAACTGTAGCTTTCAATACGCCGGTTGGAAAAATTTCGGCTCCTGTGCGCACAGCGTTTGGGTATCACATTATCAAAGTACACAATCGCAGAAAATCGCAGGGAGAAATACTTGTATCGCACATTATGCGTTTTACCGCCGAAGGCGATGAAGCAAAAAACAAAGCAGCCAAACAAAAAACCGATTCGTTGTATCAACGTGTTTTGGCTGGCGACGATTTTGGAAAACTTGCCTCTGAATTTTCGGAAGATCGTGGTTCTGCCACACGAAATGGTGAATTACCCTGGTTTGGAAGCGGGCGCATGATTCCTGAATTTGAAAATGCAGCTTTTGCGCTGAAGAACACCGGCGATGTATCAACTCCTATCCAATCGGCTTTTGGCTGGCACATTATAAAATTGCTCGACAGAAAAGGCGTGGCAAGCTTTGAAACAGTGAAAGCTGACATTGAGCGTAATGTAAAACGCGATGAACGTGCCAACATGGGACAGAAAGCTTTTGTGGATCGTTTGCGCAAGGAATACGGATACGCAGTAAACACCGCTTATGTAAATGAATTCAGCAAATTGCTCGAAAACAAAACGCTTGCCGATTCGGTTTTCCAACTGGAAGCTGCCAAACTCAACAAACCATTGTTTACATTTGCAGGAAAAGAATTTACTCAAGCCGATTTTGCTGCTTATCTGAAAAAGAATGCTTTCTCGGAAAAAGCCATTGCATCTGAAATTATCGAACAGAAATTGGATGCATTTACCGAAAAAGAGATTCTGGCTTACGAAGACAGTCAGCTCGAAAACAAATACGAAGACTTCCGCTTTCTGATCAACGAATATCACGATGGTATTCTGCTTTTCGAAGTAAGCAACAACGAAGTTTGGGAAAAAGCGTCGAAAGACACTGAAGGTTTGGCCCGTTATTTCAATGAGCACAAAGCTGACTATCGCTGGGAAAAACCACATTTCAAAGG
>JAGPIU010000089.1:0-1904 GCA_018054805.1 Paludibacter sp.
TTGTTTTTTTTACTCATGTCGTCAAAACTGTTTTTTCTTTCTCGTCAAAAAAGTGTATTTTTGTGCTTCCAAAAAATGCGCCCCTGTAGTTCAATGGATAGAACGAAAGTTTCCTAAACTTTAGATTCGGGTTCGATTCCCGGCGGGGGTACTTTAAACAACTGATAATGTGCAATTGACACATAAATCTCCCTCACTATTCTTAGTTACTTTGTAACTTTCAATTATGTATTACAAATCGGAAATCATTAATTGTCAACCACCAACTATCAATTCTCCATTGTCAATTCAATCTTCCCGTCCTTCATTTCAATCACCCTATCCGACAATTGCGCAAGTTCCTTGTCGTGTGTTACAATCACAATGGTGAGTCCGAATTTGTCGCGCAGTTCGAAAAGCAGTCTGTGCAGTTCTTCTTTGTTTTTTGAGTCGAGGCTGCCCGAGGGTTCATCTGCCAATATAACCGAAGGATTGTTGATAAGCGCACGAGCCACAGCCACACGCTGCTTTTCACCACCCGAAAGTTCAGCAGGTTTGTGTGTAAGTCGCTCACTAAGTTGCAGAAAAGCCAGCAATTCCTTTGCGCGAGCATCAGCTTTTGCGGGGTCGGTTCCGGCAATGAGGGCAGGAATCATCACATTTTCGAGCGCAGTAAACTCAGGCAAAAGTTGATGAAACTGAAAAATAAACCCTATGCGACGATTGCGGAAAGCAGCCAGTTCGCGGTCGTTCAGTTTACTAAAATCCACTCCATCTAAGATCACAATGCCATTATTGGGTTTATCCAGCGTACCCAGAATCTGTAAAAGGGTAGTTTTACCAGCGCCGCTCGGGCCAACTATCGACACAATTTCACCTGCCGACACTTCAAGGTCAACACCTTTCAACACTTCGAGCGTATCGAAACTTTTATGTATGTTTTTTGCTGTAATCATTTTTTTAGTTTATGAGGTGACGGGATGACTGGCTGATGAGTTATTGGTTAATTAGTTGATCAGTTAATTCGTAAATCGGTTTGACATTCAGCTAAAAAATTAATCAATTCACCAATGTACCAATTCATCAATCAACTAAATTCCCACACTTCGATAATATTTGCAAAGTTATTTGTTTAAGTTGTAATTCAATCTTTTTGTGCCTGAAAAAATGTACCTTTGCAATAATTTTCAATAAATAATCAGCCATTTGTTTTGCTAGCAGAAGATTTTGGGAAAATAGAGTTTATAAGAAGTGCCAGGGCCCACAGCGTCAGGGTACGCATTCTTGCATCCGGATTGAAAATAACCATTCCACACAATGCAAGTGAGAAAACAGCCATTGAATTTGTAAACTCAGTAGCACCGAAAATCAGAAAAAAGCAGGAACAATTACGGATTAAAGAAACTGTAAACCCTACAATTCTGACCGAAGAAAGTACGTTACATACACTTACTTTCGATGTAATATTATTAAAAGCAGAGCGAAAAGACATTTTTTTCTCGCTGAAAAACAGCATTCTGACAATCGAATTTCCTGAAAAAGCCGATTTAAAAGCCGGACAAACACAACATTATTTCTGGAATGGCATTAATTACTTTCTGAAAAAGGAAGCACGGCGAATTTTGCCCGACAGAGTAAAGCAACTTGCCGAAAAGTATAAATTCAGATATAGTAGCGTAAAAATTCAGCCCAGCAAAACACGTTGGGGAAGTTGCTCACGCGAACGAAGCATAAACCTGTCGCAATACCTGCTATTGCTTCCGGCACATCTGGTGGATTATGTGATTTTACACGAACTTTGCCATACAATAGAAATGAATCACGGACCACGTTTCTGGAAACTAATGGACGAAGTGACCAACGGACAAAGCAAAACCCTTCGGGCGGGATTGAAAGATTATCATATGCCAAAATGAGAACCAAGA
>JAGPIU010000089.1:2004-5312 GCA_018054805.1 Paludibacter sp.
AATGAACTGGACACAACTTTTATCGACCAAACGATTTGGAATGGAGGATTATCACGGCGTGCGTGGTGACGACCGCAGCGAATTTCAGCGCGATTACGACCGACTGATTTTTTCGGCGCCCTTTCGTCGGTTGCAAAACAAAACGCAGGTTTTTCCGCTTCCCGGCAGCGTTTTTGTACACAACAGACTCACTCATAGTCTCGAAGTAGCTTGTGTAGGACGTTCGTTAGGCGTAAACGTGGCACATCAGCTGAAAGAAAAAGGTAAAAATGCTCCTTTTCTCGACGAGATTGGTTCGGTAATTTCAGCTGCCTGTTTGGCGCACGACATGGGCAATCCACCTTTCGGCCATTCGGGCGAAAAAGCCATTGCCACCTATTTTTCGGAAGGAAAAGGGCAACATTTGCAACAAAAAATGACTGCCGAAGAGTGGAAGGACATTACCTGTTTCGAAGGAAATGCCAATGCTTTCCGCTTACTTACACACAAGTTCAATGGGCGTAGGAATGGTGGCTTTGTACTCACATACAGCACTTTGCTTTCCATTGTAAAATATCCGTATGCCGCCATTCATTCGGACACAAAAAAACAGAAATTCGGGTTCTTTACTTCAGAAAAAGCTGACTTCGAAAAAATTGCAGCCGAGTTGGGCATTGTGCGTCACCCTAACAATCCTAACCGATTTGTGCGTCATCCCCTCGTTTTTCTGGTGGAAGCGGCAGATGATATTTGCTATCAGATAATGGACATTGAAGATGCGCACAAACTTCGCATTCTCACCACCGACGAAACGAAAGCGTTGTTTATGAATTTTTTCGACGACAAACGCAAACAACGTTTCGAAGAAACAATGACCATGGTAACTGATGTAAATGAGCAAATTGCGTATCTTCGCTCGTCGGTTATCGGTAAACTTATCGAACAATGTGCAGCCATTTTCGTGGCGCACGAAAAAGAAATTCTCAACGGCACTTTCGATAGTCCGCTCGTAAAACATTTGCCCACGCAACTCGACGAAGCGTACCGAAAATGTTCGTCCACAGCATTTGCAAAAATTTATCGTTCGCAGGAAGTACTCGATGTGGAACTTTCGGGCTACAAAATCATACTCACGTTGCTCGAACATTTGGTTGATGCAGTGCTTACACCCGAAAAAGCCTATTCGCAACAATTGCTAATGCGCATCCCCGACCAATTCGAAACCGGAGCCGATAGCACCTACGGGAAAGTAATGGCCATTCTCGATTATATTTCGGGAATGACGGATGTGTATGCACTCGATTTGTACCGGAAAATTACAGGAATCAGCATTCCCACATTGTAACTGATTGGGATTTTACAGTTTAAAAACAAATTCTGTAGAGTTTTAAAGTAATTTTTGTCCTCATATTTAATACTTTAATATTATTTTTGCAAAGCAAAACAAAGAGCTATGGCCAAAAAAAACAGCATTCCCCTTTCCAAACGCAATTCGCTTCGCACGCACAGGCAAATATTCACACTTAACGACGAAGAGAACAAGGCACTTAACCGCTATATCAAAAAATATAAAGTGCAAAACAAATCGAAATTTCTGAGGGAAACTGTTATGCTTACCATTATACGCAAATTTGAGGAAGACCACCCCACACTTTTCGATTAAAACTATACGTTGAACAATAAATCTTAAAAAAATGGAATATATCCTTGCTCTTGTAGCTGCAATCGCAGGCTTTTTGGCAGCATGGCTTGTGTTATCGCGCAAGCTTACCGCCTTGAACGATAAATTTCATCTTACTGAAAAACAACTGATTGACGACAGATCAATAGCCGAACGCAACAAAACAGTGGCCGAAGAAACATTGCGCCTTAAGCTTTCCGAATTAGAAAAGACAAAAAACGAACTGGCACAAAATTTGGAGCTTGCCAACGCACGTGCCATTGAACTGGCTACGGTCAGAACCGAGAATATAAATCTCAGGGAAAAAATTGAAAAACAACTGGCCGAAACCGAACAACTCCAAAAGCGACTGACAGCCGAATTCGAAAACATTGCCAACAAGGTAATGAAAGAACGTTCGGATGAGTTTTCGTTGGCCAATCATAAAAACATCAGCGATATTCTGAATCCTTTAAAGGAAAAAATTCAGGGTTTCGAGAAAAAAGTGGAGGAATCGTACGACAAAGACATGCGCGACCGCATAAGTCTGCGCGAGGAAGTACGTAAACTCAGTGAACTGAACACACGCGTGAGCGAGGAAGCCAACAATCTGACACGCGCTCTGAAAGGCGATGTAAAAAAACAGGGCAACTGGGGCGAAATTATTCTGGAGAGAGTACTCGAGCGCTCAGGGTTGACCAAAGGACAGGAATACGACCGCGAAGCTGTGGTGGAAGGCTCCGACAACTCGGTGCAACGTCCGGATGTAATTGTAAATCTGCCCGACAACAAACATATTATCATCGACTCGAAAGTGTCGCTGGTGGCTTACGAACGTTTTATGTCGGCCGAAAATGAGACCGATCAGGCATTGGCACTAAAAGAGCATATCGCATCGCTTCGCATGCATGTAAAATTGCTGAGCGACAAGAACTATCAGAATGCACAACACATCAACACACCCGATTTTGTGCTGATGTTTATTCCGGTAGAAGCTTCGTTTTCGGTAGCTGTGCAGGGCGACAGTGAGTTGTTTTCGTACGCTTGGGAGCGAAAAATTGTAATTGTGAGTCCAACCACTTTGCTGGCCACGCTGCGCACCATTTCGAGTATATGGAAACAGGAAAATCAAACCCGGAATGCGCAGGAAATTGCAAGGCTCAGCGGCTCACTGTACGACAAGTTTATTGGGTTTACTGAAGATATGATTAAAATAAAAAATAATATTGATCGTACTTCCGACGCCTATAACGATGCAATAAAGAAAATGAGAGAAGGTAACGGAAATATTATCCGCACTGCCGAAAAAATAAAAGAACTGGGAGCAAAAACAGGCACCAAAACATTGCCTCCTTCGTTCAGCGATTTGTAAACAGTAACAGTTTAAGTATTTTGATTTTCTCAAAGGATAGATATCCTTAAAGAAATCAACACAGAAATAAAACGAATTACATAATACAATCTTCTGTATTAAAAAGATAAATATGAATATCAGATTAAAAATATCCATTCTTATCATTTCAATCCTCACAGGCTTGAATATTTTTGGGAATAACATTTACACAAACGATACAACTTTACAAATCCCGGTGGTAATTGACCCTGATCAGTTATTGCAAATCTTCAGGGCCGATACAGTTAAAACACCTGAAACGCATAAAGATACCGA
>JAGPIU010000090.1 GCA_018054805.1 Paludibacter sp.
ACCAATGAGTTTTCAGCAATATAATCGAGGTTTACATTCAAACCGCCTTTCGTGTTTGCAAAACACATTTCGAGCAATGCGGTAATCATACCACCTTCCGAAATATCGTGACCAGCCAGAATCAGATTCTGCGCTATCATTTCCTGAATGCTGTCGAAAGCTGCTTTGAAGTACTCTGCATCCTTTACAGTTGGCACTTCATCGCCAATTTTATTCATCGTTTGAGCCAGTACCGAACCACCTAATTTGTGTTTATCAAATGAAAAATCAATATAATAAATTGTTGACTTCTCATCATTTACCAATACAGGCGAAACTACTTTCTTCACATCCGACACTTCGGCACCAGCCGAAATAATCACAGTTCCGGGCGAGAACACTTTGTCGTCGCCATATTTCTGAGTCATCGAAAGTGAATCTTTTCCGGTTGGGATATTGATACCCAACGAACAGGCAAAATCCGAACAAGCTTCCACAGCTTTGTACAAACGGGCATCTTCGCCCGGATTTTTACATGGCCACATCCAGTTGGCGCTGAGCGAAACACTGTCCAAACCGTCGGTAAACGGTGCCCAAACGATGTTGGTTAAAGCTTCGGCAATAGCCATTACCGAACCAGCTTCAGAATCAGCCATAGCTACCAAAGGTGCATGTCCGATAGAAGTAGCAATACCATTTGTTCCGCGGAAATCGAGTGCCACCACACCAAGGTCGTTCAGCGGCAATTGAATTTCACCTGCACATTGCTGACGGGCAATTTTACCGGTTACCGAGCGGTCTACTTTGTTGGTTAACCAGTCTTTACAAGCTACTGATTCAACTTGTAAAACATCTTCGATATAGCTTTGCAGTTTTTCCTCCGAAATTTCTGGAGCTGCATAATGTTCTTCAATGGTGTTGTCGGTAATCACCATACGAGGTGGTTTTCCGAACATATCTTCCAGTAGTAAATCAATCGGAGCTGACTGGCCCCCCAACCCCCTAAAGGGGGAGTTGTCCGAGCGTAACTCAAGCTTTATTGCATCAAGAACGTTTTCAATACTTCCAATTACTTCTTCATTTGTAAAACGTATTACTCTATATCCATATTCCTCAAAGAGTTGAGTTCTCAGTTTATCATATTCCAATACTTCTGGATCGTTATGATAAGCTCCATCAACTTCAACAACTAATTTATTTTGCAAACACACAAAATCAGCAATACAATCACCAATAATATGTTGTCTTCTGAATTTGTAATTATCAAGATGTTTACCTTTTAATTGTTCCCAAAGAAATTCTTCTGCCGGTGTTGGATTATGTCTGTTCTTTACAGCTAATTCTTTTAAACGGGAATATAGTGAAGGATAAGCCGTTTGCATACCCTGTTTTTCCCCCTTTAGGGGGTTAGGGGGCATCACAAAAGTCAATCTCATATCACCGGTCGTTTCGCCCACCACATAAAACGGTGCACGTTCACGCTCGGCAATAGCACGCACTTTTTCCACTTCTTTTTCGGAGATAACAAAGCCCATGCGTTCCTGACTTTCGTTACCCACAATTTCTTTGGCACTCAAGGTTGGGTCACCAACAGGTAAAGCCGACATATCAATTTTTCCACCGGTAGTTTCCACCAATTCCGATAAACAGTTGAGGTGTCCGCCTGCACCGTGATCATGAATTGATACAATAGGATTTGTATCGGCTTCGGCCAGGGTACGAATAACGTTCGAAACACGTTTTTGCATTTCAGGGTTAGCACGTTGAACAGCGTTAAGCTCAATTGAGTTGTCGTATTCGCCTGTTTGAACCGACGAAACAGCAGCGCCACCCATACCAATGCGATAGTTATCGCCACCCATTACAACCACTTTTTCACCAGCAGCAACTTCGCCTTTTAATGCATCGCGCATAGTTCCGAAACCAACACCACCAGCCAACATGATTACTTTATCGTAACCAAATTTCTTGTCGTTTTCCTGATGTTCGAAAGTCAGCAATGAGCCACAAATAAGTGGCTGACCGAATTTATTTCCGAAATCAGATGCACCATTCGACGCTTTGATCAGAATTTGCTCAGGTGTTTGATACAACCATTTGCGTGGAGCGATATTATTTTCCCACTGACGATTATTATCGTTGCGGGCGTAAGAAGTCATATACACAGCAGTTCCTGCAATAGGCAAACTGGCTTTACCTCCACCGAGACGGTCGCGAATTTCGCCACCTGTACCGGTAGCAGCACCGTTGAACGGTTCCACAGTAGTCGGGAAGTTATGCGTTTCAGCTTTCAGAGAAATCACAGAATCAATTTCCTTTGTTTTGAAAAAATCAGGTTTATCGCCACTCGCAGGTGCAAATTGTTCAATTTTTGGCCCGGCATTAAATGCCACATTATCTTTGTAAGCCGAAACTAATTTGTTCGGGTTCTCTTCAGAGGTTTTGCGAATCAGTTTGAAGAGCGATAGTTCTTTTTCTTCTCCATCAATAATGTATTGCCCGTTGAAAATTTTGTGACGGCAATGCTCCGAGTTTACCTGCGAAAAACCAAACACTTCGCTATCGGTGAGCTTACGTCCTACTTTTTTACTTACATTATTTAAATACTCAATTTCGTCGGGACTCAGAGCCAAACCTTCCTGATCGTTGTAGGCAGCCACATCGTCGATATACAAAATTGACTCAGGCTGTTTTTCGATAGTAAAAATATCCTGATTCAGATTGGTGTAAATACGTTCGAGCATGGGATCATACTCCAAAGCGCCCTGAACCGATGGTGTATGCGGCAACAGTTTGAACTCTTCAATACGAAGAATGCCGCTGATACCCATATTCTGAGTGATTTCAACGGCATTTGTACTCCAGGGAGTAATCATTTCGCGGCGTGGGCCGACAAAGTTTCCTTCAACCGTGGGCTGAGGCACTAACTTTGCTTCGCTGAAAAGCCATTCTAACTTTCGGACATCGTCGTTCGACAAATTGTCGGCAGTATGCACTGCATAAACATGCTGGGCGGGTGTTCGGAAAAACTGAATCATTTTATTGTATGTGAAGTTATTGAATTCGACAGAAAGTCAATTTTGTCTGAATGTCAGATAATTAAATCAACAATCAGGACAATTCTTATTCAGGCGCAAAGATAAGGAATTTTTATGGGGATGGAAAGCAAAATTTTTATATTTGAGAACACTATTGACCGGAAATATCATTGAAGACCACATCTCCAACTATTTCAGAATACCAATCAGTCAGTTACGTAACCAGCTATGATATATCGATGGATAAGCCAATGAATTATATTTATGAAGTGCTTACAAAACACTCAACGGAGGATATTTAAACCGGCGCATTAAATAAAAACAATCGATACATTCAATTAAAAGTATTTCGTCCGAAAATTATTCTGTGGCACTTATTTTTTCAAGATATTTTTCAACAAAGATATTGGGTGTTAAACGCTCCCTGAAAATGGGTTTAGTGGTATCAGGCAAAATTTTACTCACATCAACAATTAAACCGGGCACATCGCCATCGTTTAAAGGCTGATACACACTGTCGGGATTCTGACGACGCTCGAGAATCCAATCGAACATAATGCTCGGTTCGTAAAGCATGTGCTTAACATAATCTACATTCGCCACTCCTTTATCTTCAAACCATTTATCTGTACGCTTAATGGTTTTTACTTTCACCTTTTTACCATTATTGTATTCACCACCTACAAGTTTCATGGGTATTTTCACATCCACATACCACTCCTTATTTTCGGGAGGTAACACCCCGGCTACATCAAGCATAGCCATTCCGAAAGCCGAACAACCTGCACCTTCGTTATGATACAACGGCCAAAAAGCACCACCATAAAAATCGGAGGCAGAATATGTTTTATTGATTTTGGAAGAATACTGTTTAATAAATGTAAGCATTCTTCTTGCAGCCAGTTCATTGATCTTAAAACGTATAAATGCAAGTTTATTTCTGCGGGCATACACTCCCAGTTTATGTGCCAGCTCGGAAGTCGTTTCGAGTCGCCCCTGCATTGGTGCACCCAGAATTCCAAAACCCACTTTTTGTTTCATTATCAAATCGAGTTTCTCCTGTAATGAACCAGAACTTTGAGCTATAAGCAAGGGCTTTTCAAGCAAAGTTGAATTTAGTCCCACAGCCACATGCCCCAACAAATAATTATCAGGCAATGTAATGGTTTTCAGATAACAACTCATCATACTTTTGTATAATGCGGAAGGTCCCGACCAATCGAGCGGATACATGGTAGGCATTACATAAACTGTAAATTCATGTTCAGATTTATTATTTAGTTCCTGAGCTTTTAATGAACCAAACAGACTGAATATCAGAAAAACAAACAGAATTTTTCTTTTCTTAAAGTATAATTCAGATGACATATTTAAATAAATTAAAGACTAGTACAAAAGTAATTAAAAAACTGTTTTCGAGCAAAAGACTATGAAGAAAAATTGCCGTTAAATGAAATCTGAGAATAAAACCATCTGAAGCATTCATAAAAAAAAAGGTTTGCAGCCCGACATGGCCACAAACCTTTTTTCACAACATTTTGAACAGCAATAAAAACAATCTAATCTTCAAAAATTTAGCGGGCAATCAGTTTATAAACCTTCTCGTTTATTCTGACGATATAAATTCCGGTATTTATATTGGTTGAGAAATTTCCGGCATCTGCTTTGAGCGAAAGCAGTTTTCGTCCCAACAAATCGTGAACACTTACGCTTGCACCCACAGCAATATTGCGGAAATAAATATGATTGTCCGACACGAATACATTCGATAAATCGTCAACCTGCTGCAATGCATTCGGCCCGCTCACAACAGGAGCAAACGCACCACTATAATCCACAGTAATATAATCCACAGCAGCATCGAGGCTTCCAGCAGTATAGTTTTTACCAAACAATAGCTGATTGACTCCGCCCTCTTTCAGGTACAAATCGGTAATGGCAGCTGTACCAAACGTAATTGTCTTTTTAAGAACCAGATAGTACTGCATTTGCTCTACCGCAGCATCGCGGGCAGTAAAAAACCGCACAACTTTTCTGTCGGCAGTAGCCCGTACAGCAGACGTTTGCACATTTTGCTTTGCAATAACCCCGGTAAGCCCATTGGCAGAAGTAGCTACCACAACGTCAAACTCTTTACTCTGATTTTCGCCCCAGGTAATAAGATCGAAGCTGAATTCATGCCATTTGTTGGTTTTCAGCGTTACAGGATAAGCATAATAACTACCTCCACTGGCGTCGAAACGAAACATAAAAGCTTTTTTACCATCAGGATAAGCCGAGAGTTCGG
>JAGPIU010000091.1 GCA_018054805.1 Paludibacter sp.
AGTGGTAAAATGGTAATTCATAGGCACTAAACTACCTTTTCGCACATAAGCTATTGAAATAATATTCTCAGCTGCACGCCCCTGATGCACGGGAAGCAGATATTTTTTCCCCAACACATCCTGTACAGCTTTGTGTAGTTTTACAAAACTTTGCGAACCCGCATAAGCATCGTCGGCCTGCATCATAGCGGCTAACTGATTGTCGCTCATTGCATTTGTACCTGAATCGGTGAGCATATCCAGGAATACATCCATAGTGCTCAGACGGAAAGTGTTGAATCCGCCCTCGTAAAGGGCTTCGAGACGACGTTCGATGGGAACGAGATGAAGTTTTTGAACAATTCTTACCTTGTGAAGTTCCAACGGCAGGTTTTCGCCGCTGTAAAATTTGATTTCTTGCATAGCTATTACAAAAAAAGTATTGATAAATTGTTGATTATTTCGCTTTTTAATTTTCAAAAAAAATGCCTGTAATAAATACAAGCAATTTATCTGTATAAATATGTAATTTATTTTCAAATAAAAGCAATTCAACCACAAAGATAAACAATTTATCAATGTTTTTGCAGAAATAGCGAACAAATGTAAGACTTTCGGGTTAATGAGATTCCTGTTGATTCGAAGCAGCAAACTAAATCAAACCGGATCGACATCGAGAGCTACTCGAACACTTTTGAACTTTGCATCGGCCAGTAGTTGATTGACTGATTCGTGTAATATCTCCTTGGCCTTAGCCACCGAAGCTTCATTTTCAATTTTCAGAATAATCTGTTTCAGGTATAAATTCTGAATTCGCGACACCGGTGGATCGACCGGACCGAGCACGCGCTGCCCAAACACTGAACGAAGCTGATTTCCCAACGCAAAACCGGCCTGTTTTACAACCTGCACGTCGCGATGTTTCAGCATAATTTCAATAATACGATGGTAGGGTGGATATTTAAACAAATATCTTTCAGCACATTGCGTTCGGTACATGGCTGAGAAATCGTTACGAATCACTTGTCCCACAATGGGATGTTCGGGCATGGTGGTTTGCAGAATCACAGTGCCGCGTTTGTACTTCCTGCCCGCACGGCCACTCACCTGAGCCATAAGCTGATAAGCCCTTTCGTGCGCCCTGAAATCGGGAAAATTCAGCATATTGTCGGCATTCAGAATGCCCACAAGACTCACATGTTCGAAATCGAGTCCTTTGGTAACCATCTGTGTACCAATCAAGATATCGACTTTATGATTTTCGAAATCGTTGATTAGTTTCTCATAAGCCTTTTTCGAACGTGTGGTATCCAAATCCATACGCGACACGCGGGCATCCGGAAAAAGCAAACGAATTTCGTCCTCAATTTTTTCAGTTCCAAAACCCTTTGTGTTCAAACCCGGTGTTTTGCAGGCCGGACAAATTTGTGGAATTGGCTCTGAATAACCACAATAATGACAGGTAAGCGTATTGAAAACTTTATGCACGGTGAGACTCACATCGCAGTTTTTGCATTTAGGCACAAAAGCACAGGCTTTACATTCGATGTAAGGTGCATAACCGCGACGATTTTGAAAAAGGATAATCTGCTCTTTGTTTTCCAGGGCTTTGGCCATTTTCTCGAGCAGCACATCCGAAAAATGTCCCGACATGCACTTTTTGCGATAAGCCTCCTTTGTGTCCACAATTTCAATGAGCGGAAGTTCCATTTCCTCGTGGCGTTTGTGCAATTCCACAAGTCCGTACTTTCCCATATCGGCATTGAAATAACTTTCGATAGAAGGTGTGGCCGTTCCCAGCAAGGTTTTGGCACCGTGCATCGAAGCCAGCACAATGGCTGCATTCCGCGCATGATAACGTGGCGCAGGGTCGTATTGCTTGTAACTGCTTTCATGCTCCTCGTCCACAATAATAAGTCCCAACTGGCGGAAAGGCAAAAAAACCGACGAACGAACACCGATAATCACTTCGTAACCTTTGTCGTTGAGCACATTATTCCAAATTTCGACCCTTTCGGCATCTGAGAATTTCGAGTGATACACGCCCAGTTTATTTCCAAACACTTTCTTCAATCTGCTTGTAAGCTGAGTGGTAAGTGCAATTTCGGGAACCAGATAAAGCACCTGCTTATTCTCGCGTAAAGCTTTTTGTATAAGTTGAATATATATTTCGGTTTTGCCGCTCGAAGTCACACCATGCAACAGCACTACTGGTTTGCTTACGAACTGCTTCTCAATTTCGGCAAGAGCTTCTGCCTGAAATTCATTCAGTTGCGACGCCGTAGTTACAGCAAGCAGCGCATTGTCAAGTCGTCCGGTTTCCTTTTTATAAAGTTCAAAAATGCCTTTCTCGCAAAGTGCATTTAGGATAGTTGCAGCTGCACCCGATTTTTCGAGCAGTTCCTTTTTGGTCACTTCGCGTGAGTGCGTGGGAATCAGGATTTTCGAGAGGTCGATATACATCATGAGCAGGTCGAGTTGTTTTCGGGCACGCGACAGTTCATCAAAAATCCGACGCAGATTTTCCTCATTCCTGCTTTCTTCGGTTAATCTGACAAATGCTTCTGTTTTTGGGCGGAATTTCTCGGTCAGTTCCTCGGTAACCTCTACAGCGCCTTTGTCCATAAGCCTTTTCAGAATGGGCAATACATCGCGTATTTCTGTCAGTTTTGCCAACTCGTTTACCGCCATAGGTTTTCCTTCCGAAAGTGCATCCAAAATATGTTGTTCCTTTTCGGGCAACACGCTTTCCGCTTCAAAATCAGGATTAATGCAAACCTGCGTTTCACTCTCGAGCTTCAGTCCGGCAGGCACAGCAGCCTGATATACATCGCCCATTGCCGACTGATAATATGAACTTATCCACTCCCAGAATTTCAGTTGTGGAAAACGCAGAACAGGTTTTTCGTCGAGCACACAAATCACTTCCTTTACCTCGTAAACTGTTTCGGGCTTGAGCGTATAAACCACCGACACAATGGCTGTATAAAGTTTTTTCTTTCCGAAAGGTACCACCACGCGCATTCCCACACGTACGTTTGCTGCCCACTCTTCAGGCACAGCATAAGTAAAACCCGCATTCAGCGGTAGTGGTAATATCACGTCGATATATTTCATTTGCTTAATATTGATTCTAATTTATCACATGGAACATACTATGTTTCATGTCATGGAATTTACAGAAAGGACAAAGTTAAACAAAGAATTGTGTTGAAGCAAATATTGAAAATGAAAAACTTTCGTTTCAATCTGAGGGTATTTGCACAAATGCATGAAGAATAATTATTGTTTCGCAGACTTGTGTAGGCGCTAAATCCAGTGAAAAATGCTTCTTTTTTGAAAATACTCTAATTGATTTTCAATTGTTCAATATGCAAACTATCAAATCCTTAACTACGCTAGCTTCTTCTGTTTTGCTGGTTGCAATAAAAAGGGTGAGTGCTGCCAATGCTTCGTTGCTGATAACAGGAGTTTTATCAGCGCTGTATAGTGCATTATTTTTCTCCATAAAAAACAAGAAACAGGCTGCTGCAATTCGTTTGTTTCCATCAACAAACGAATGGTTTTTGGTTATATAATAAAGCAGATTTGCGCCTTTCTCTTCGATAGTAGGATATAGTTCTACACCACCAAAACTTTGCGCAATTTGATTGATGGAACTGTGAAAACTTTCATCCTTGGGTTTCGCAAACACATCTGAAGAAAAGTCAGAATACATGGTTTTTATCAACTCCATATATTGGTCGAAGGTAGGATAAACAGCTTTGCGAACAGTTTTTCCTTTTGTTTCGAGTGTCTGGTGGTCGTAATCGTCGAGTAATGACAATCCGCGAGCAAATACACGTAACATTTGGCTTTCGTCATTGGTAGCTTGTTCCTCAATGGCTCTATTGAGAATCCGAATGCCTGTTTTGAGGTGCTCAACTTCCTGTTGCTTTTGCGCCAGTCGTTTTTCGTTAATGGCGTAACCTTGTACCAAATAATCTTTCAAACGCTGCGTAGCCCATTGGCGAAACTTTGTGGCCTGTAATGAATTTACTCTATAGCCAACTGATAAAATCATATCAAGGTTATAGAAATTCATAATCCTTTTTTTTCCATCAGACGCAACCTGTTCCATTTTGGAACAGGTTGACTGCTGTTCCAATTCACTGGCTTTGTATATATTACCAATGTGCTTAACTATTGCCGGCCGGTTCACTCCGAATATTGCTGCAATTGTATGTGCATCAAGCCAAACAGTATCGTTTTCCAACTTCACAGTTACTTCTGCACCATTTGGTGTTTTATATATTTCTATCTGATTATCCATATAATGAAGTTAAAAAAAATAGCAACTTTATTGTTTTCCAACTCTTCCGGTAAGTTCTTCGCTTTCTATCCGCAAAACTCACTATTCAAAATGTTTAGTTTGCAAATATAGGTTGAAAAAATGAATTGCAATATATTTGGCTGGTTGCCTGTTCAGATAACAAGTTGCTCCTTTTATTAAAGTTCAATAAAACAAATTTATCAGTACTTTACATTCGCACCACTTTATCCACCACATTTTCAAAATGCAGTAAGTGAGTGGCCATAAGTATGGTTATATCAGGGTGGTTTTGTTTTATTTGTCTGAAAATTGCTATGGCATTTTCGGTACTAATGCCGGCAGTAGGTTCGTCAACAACCAAGAGCTGTGGTTTTTTGAGCAATGCCTGCGCCAGCAAAAGTTTTTTACGCTGCCCGCCACTGAGTGTTTCGCCATTTTCGCCCAGCCATGAATCCAAACCATTGGGCAAAGTCGTGTACCATGAAGTCAGATCGACTGTTTGAATGGCCTGCATAATTTCTTCGTCGGGATAACCTTCAAAATTTTCGCGCAAAGTACCTGTAAGCAAATAGGCTTTTTGAGTTACATACACACATTCGGGCACAGGTAAATGCGATATTTCAGTTGTATTATTCCAGCTCAGAGAACCATTAAGACGATATTCAGGATAAAAAAGACAGTTCAGAAAGGTAGTTTTTCCTTTGCCTGTTTCACCATAAAGCGCGATCCAGTCACCCTTTTTAATCACAAGGTTTATTGCTTCGGTGGTCACAGATGCTTCAGGGATTTTGGCACTTACATTATTCAAGGTCAGGGTTTCCATAAATGAATTTACTTTCACTGATTCCATTTCGTGCTCACCATCTGCAATAATGGTATTCAAATCGTTTATCTGATGTGCTACCGAACTTTTCTCCGATTTACC
>JAGPIU010000092.1 GCA_018054805.1 Paludibacter sp.
TACCAAAGATCAATAAACACCGGTAAATGATCGGAAAATCCCCCCTTGTAAGTCATACCCACATAAGTGCGGGCAGGTTGTTTACCCAGAAAATTCTTATCCTCTTCGAGCAAAAAAGGCGCTTCAAAAATCTGAGCATCAGCCGCTGTTGTAAAAACCTGTTTTTTCATATTCAACAAACTGCCTGAAACGATAATCTGATCAAGTGCACCCCATTCACCGGCATGCTTATGCGAACCTTTGTCCGATTTGTGTATCGGGAACATCAGGTTGTAAAGTTTTTCACTCACAGGATGCTGTTCGGGCGGAGATGCACCGAGCACTTCAAGCATGCTTTTATTATCGGGATAATCATTAAAATCGCCCATGATGATAACCGCTGCATCAGCACATTGACTGAACACACTGTCGACCTCAGCCCTTAAAACCGAAGCCGCAAAAATTCGCTTTTGCTCCGACTCCAGTTCACCTCCGAGGCGCGATGGAAAATGACAGACAAATACATGCAGGGTATCGCCCGTTGGCATTTTCCCTGAGGCATACAAAATGTCACGCGTTTTACTTTCAGGAAATTCAGGATTTACAACTGTAATTGGTTTACTGTATATCACTTTAAACTTTGAAGGCTGATAAAGCAAAGCCACATCAACACCACGTGCATCAGGCGATTCGTAATGAATAAATTTATACTTTAAGCTCTTAAGCCCTGAAAACACAGTCAGATCGCGCAAAGCCCTCTCCGACTCTACTTCGCAAAGTCCAACCAATGCAGGCGCTTCCCAACCGCCCAAAGCAGTGATAACCTTGCCAATGTTAGCCTGTTTCTGCTGATATTTCTGATAATTCCAGCCGCGCATTCCTCCGGGAAGGTATTCCTCATCATGAGTCGCACTATCGTCGACACAGTCGAAATAATTCTCCACATTATAGCACATAATACGCATGGATTTCTTTTCTGACATTTGAGCATTTGCGAGCAAAAATGCTAACAAAAGCACTATTGTAAAGCGGATTTTCATCATAGTAACAGATTAGAATAATAAGGTTTGCAAAGTTATAAAAAAAAGTGTGCCCTACTTAAATATGTACGTTGAAGCGCTGTTTTTTTTCATACAATTCCAACATCAGGAAATTTTGACCTTAAAATACTCAAAAATGAAACATATAGCACTGTTTTTGTTACAATGATATTACAGATTTTACAACAGCTTTAACTAACTTTGTATACTGAAAACCAAAGGCTTTTATACTTATAAAAGTCAAGATCAAATAAAATGAAAAAAACGATTTCTATTTTCCTGCTTTTTATTCCATTTTTCGCTTTTTCACAATTGAAGATTAATGAGATAATGACCAATAATGTGTCGGCTAATATGGACGACACCTACAATTACAGTATGTGGGTTGAACTTTACAATTCGAGTACCTCAACAACCTACAATCAGGCGGCCTGTTACTTTACCGACAACCTGAGCGAACCCCGCAAATGGAACCCTTCCTACAAACTTATCGGGCCCAAAAGCTATTCTTTACTTTGGTTTGAACAGCCCGATAAAGCAGGTCACGCCAGTTTTAAATTAAAACCGGAAGGCGGCATCCTTTATTTATTAAATGCATCGGCTCAAATACTCGACAGCGTGGTTTATCCCGCACAATATCGTAACATTTCGTACGGACGAAAAAACGATGGAGCTGCCGACTGGGTATTTTTTGAACAGTTCAGCCCCGGACTGCCCAACGACAACAAAGCTTATGCAGCAGAGCAATGTGCAGTTCCGGTTTACAAACTTCCCGCAGGATTTTACACCGGAACAAAAAATGTGTCGTTCGAAAATCCTGCACCCGGCGACACTATTTATTATAGTCGCAACGGCGAAGAGCCTACGCGGAAAAGCAGCCGATACACTCCCGGATATGTAGTTACTATCAGTAATACAAGTATTTTTCGCGCCCGCACCTTTTCGGCAGGAAAATTGCCCAGCAATATTGTTACGGCTACTTATTTTATGAACGAAAGAAATTTCAAACTGCCTGTAGTATCTATCGTCACCGAACAAAAGAATCTGACCGACAACACAATAGGCATTTATGTGGAAGGAACAAACGGCATTACAGGCAACGGAATGAACACACCCGCCAACTGGAATCAGGACTGGTGGCGCCCGGCCAACTTTGAACTGTACGATACCACACTTACCGTGCGACTCAATCAGGAGCTCGACATTCAGATTGCCGGAGGCTGGACACGCATGAACAAACAGAAGTCGCTGAAAATAAATCCGCGAAACAAGTTTGGCGAAAATATGCTGCGCTATGATATTTTTGCCGCCACAAAACCCAACATGAAATTCCGCAGTATTATGCTGAGAAATTCAGGTAACGACTTCGACCACTCGATGATGCGCGATGGGTTTATGCAATCGCTCGTAATGAAACGTATGAATCTCGATTATGTGGCCTATGAACCAGCTGTATGCTTTATGAACGGTGTTTATTATGGTATACAAAACCTTCGCGAACGTACCGATGACGATTATATTTATTCGAATTACGGATACGAAGAAGATGAAATAATACTTGTAGAATCGGCTGAAATGGACAGCAATACTGAATTCAAAAAACTTACAAATTATGTTACTAACAATGACATAACTCAAAATGCCATTTACGACAATGTGTGTAATATGATGGACATGGAGAATTTCATGGATTATTTTATGACTGAAATTTATCTCCGCAATACCGACTGGCCTCACAACAATATAAAAGCCTGGAAGAAAAAAGAGGGAGGGAGATGGCGCTGGATACTTTACGACACTGACTTTGGCTACAATATCTGGAGCAACGACCATACTCATAATACCCTAACATGGGCTTTGGGCGAACAATCAGGATCTAATCCTGCCAATGCACAATGGTCGACCATATTGCTCAGACGACTGGTTCTGAATGACACTTTCCGCAAGCGTTTTATCGATAAATTCTGTATTCACATGTCGTCGACTTTCGAGGCTACACGTGCCAATGCAATTCTCGACAGTCTGGCTGCCAAAATTGCTACTGAGATTGTATATCATAAGAACAAATGGGGATCGGCACGGACGCTTACCAACGATGTCAGTATTATGAAAGGTTTTTCGGCCAATCGCCCCAATTCAATGATGAACTTTATCGGTTCGAGGTTCCTCAGCAATCCCGGCACAGCCGAAATTCAAATCAGTTCGAACAACCCGAAAGCCACTTACACATTTAATTCGGAAACCATCAGAGATGCACAAATCAAACTTAAACACTTTAAAAATCAGACCTACAGCATTAAAGCCAATGAGGTAGGTGGATATAAATTCAAACACTGGCTGCTTTCCGCCGGAACCGGCACTGTTACGCTTATTGCGAACAACAATAACTGGAAATACTGGGATGGAAATACTACACCTGCAGTAAACTGGTTTGCAAAAAGTTACAGCGACACAAACTGGAAAAATGGAAATGCACCTTTAGGATATGGAAGTCTGGGACACACAACCACCATTAGTTACGGATCAGATGCAAACAATAAATATACTACCGCATATTTCCGCAAAACAGTAAATATTACAAACTTAAGTTCAAAAGATAATTTTGTGATCAGCACTTTTGTTGACGATGGAGCTGCTGTGTATGTAAACGGAACCGAAGTAGGACGTGTGAATATGCCTGCCGGAGCACTTACTTTCAGCACTTATTCCACCACGTACAACAATGGAGTTACCGGAACTTTTAATGTACCTAAAAACCTTCTGACCGAAGGCGATAATGTAATTGCTGTAGAAGTACATCAAACCAATGCAAATAGTTCCGATCTGATTTTCGACCTGCAAATGACCTGTAGTACTGCTACCAACGAGCAAACAATAACCACAGCAGTATATTCAGGAACTTTAAGCAGTTCGTTAAGCTTGCAGGCGGTTTACGAGCAAACAGTTTTCGAAGATCCTGACAAAGACATGAGCGTATTTATAAACGAAGTAGTCTCCACCAACAATGTAATTCAGGATGAAAACGGTGAAACAGATGATTATATCGAAATTTACAATGCCGGCAACAAAGATGTAAATATCGGAGGTTGGTATATAACCGACACACCCTACAACCCCACATTTATTCAGTTACCTGCAAATCAGCCCACACTCACCACAATTCCGGCTAAAGGATATCTGGTACTTTGGGCCGATGATCAGCCCGAACAGGGAGCACTGCATTTGAATTTCAAACTCAGCAAAGATGGTGAAAAACTGGTGCTTTCGCGCTACAACTATCTGAACAACCTTGTAGTTGTCGATTCGGTCAGCGTACCTGCATTGACTCAGAATCTTAGTTACTCAAGAGTGCCCGATGGCAGCAGCGTGTGGACTATTAAATCGATGACCTGCAACTACAGCAACAGTTTCGGAGCAGATGTACCATCGACAATTGAAAATGAAATAAGAGTATATCCAAGTCTGGTAAGCGATATGATTATTGTGGAAAATGCAATGGGTGAAAATATAGAAATTTACGATCTGTCGGGCCACAAAGTATTTAGCAGCCGCTGCGAAAGCAAACGCGAAACCATTTCGGCCGGACATTTAGAGAAAGGCATTTATATACTTACTACCGGAAGTTACAAAACGAAGATTGTAAAAATGTAAATACGAACCAAAAAAGGTATAATACAAACACATAAAAACATAAAGCACAAAAAAAGCACATTCGGCGAAACAGCCAAATGTGCTTTATACAATAACTTATAGTCTGACGATCAAATAATGCCCAGCATTTTGCTACGTGCCAACATACAAGCCCCTACAACTCCCGCACTTTCGCCAAGCTGCGTCAAACGAAGAGTGGTGTCACTTCCGATCAGATTCAGCGAGTATTTACGAATAGCGCTTTGAATTGGCAACATCAGGTAATCGCCCGTTTTTGCCATTAAACCACCAATAATTACCATTTCGGGATTGAGCAGATTTATGAGTCCTGCAATATATTTTCCGAGTGTAAATCCGACTTCCTCCACCAGTTCAATAGCAAGCATATCGCCGGCCAATGTGGCATAAATAATATCGGACAAGAACAGCGGTTGTCCGCCCTGAACTTTATTCTGCAAAATAGAGGTTTGTCCCTCGGCAATTTTCTCAA
>JAGPIU010000093.1 GCA_018054805.1 Paludibacter sp.
ACCCGATTGCAGGCGATAAGAAGTATGGTTCTGAAATTTCTCCTATCGGACGAATGGGCTTACATGCACGTGTGCTTGCTTTTATCCACCCAATGTCGCTCGAAAATGTAACTTTCGAAACACAGGTTCCCAAGAAATTTTCCTCGTTATTTCATTAAGTAATTACGGGTTGTTTGTATTTTAAAAGGCTAAGGATTAATATCTTTAGCCTTTTCTTTTTTGCTGTGAAAAATATTTTAAAATATTATTGTGATTTCAAACTGTTATTAAATAACATTGTATATATTTGTAGCTTGTTTTTAAATAGTGCTGAAAATATTATTTTAAAAAAAACTAATGATATGAAACGCGTATTGCTAATCACATTGTTGCTTACCACGCTGTTTGCAACTTCTTTTTCTCAGGATTTAAGCCGTAAATATGGAAAAGTAACAAATTATGAGCTTGAAATGAAAAGCTACGATCAGGACACCTCGGCAGTGGCTGTAGTGCTTTACGAAACGGGTTACACCGGATACGACCTGCTAAACGGGCGGTTTGAGTTGTATAATGATATAAAGAAAAAAATAAAAATTCTGAAGCAGGATGGTGTCGATATGGCTACCTTTCAACTCGATTATTACGATAAGGGTTATGGTGTACGCGAATCGATTTCGGATGTGGAAGCAATAGCTTATAATTTAGAAAACGGAAAGGTTGTAAAATCGAAACTGGAACGTAAGTATATTTTTGAAGAAGCGCTGGGCAAAGATTATAAACGTTTGAAGTTTTCGGTGCCTAATGTAAAGGTTGGGAGTGTGGTGGAAATAAAATACCGCAAAAAATCGGACCTCGTTTACACTCTCGATCGTTGGATGTTTCAAACACATATTCCGGTGATTTACAGTTCGTATCAGGTGCGAATACCTGAGTATTTTTTGTTCAATGTAGGAATGACCGGTTACGAATCGGTTGATTTAAAAGAAACTGTAGAGAATCAGACTTTCACTTTTACCTCATCGGGAAATACCTCATCAATCACATGTAATGCACGCGATCTGCGTTTTGTTGCCCAAAATCTTCCGGCTATGAAAGACGAATCGTACGTGTGGTGTGCCGACGATTATCTGAGTTCTGCCAGATTTGAGCTTAAAGCCACCAATTTCCCTTACGAGTTTTATAAACCGTACTCTCAAACATGGGAAGACCTTGAAAAAACGCTGAATGCTGAAACTGACTTTGGGCAGAATCTGAAAATGTCGAATCCGTATAAATCAGAAATTAAGCAACTTGTAGCAGGAATTACCGATAACAAGCAGAAAATTGAGAAAATATATGAGTTTGTGAAGTCGAAAATTCGCTGGGATGAAAAATACAGCTTTTGGGGAAATAATGCCCGCGATGCTGTAAAAAGTGGCCTCGGAAATAACGGACAGATTAATATGGTGTTGTTAAGTGCATTGAAAGATGCAGATATACCAGCTTATCCTGTTTTGCTGAGTCGTCGGTCTTTGGGTCGGCTTCCATATACTTTTCCATCGCTCGAAAAACTAAATATATTTGTGGTGGCTGCGCCTCTTGGCAACGGAAAAGTATGTTATTTGGATGGATCGACTGAATATGGCGGTTTGAATGTGCTCCCATCGGATTTTTTGGTTGACAGAGCCCGCGTGCTTTGCGACACAGTAGCCGAAAAATGGGTCGATCTGACAGCACTTGGTAAAAATCAGGAAATTGTGGTGGTTAACTCAACCCTCGATAGCGATGCTAAAATCAGTTCGAAAGTCAACAGAGTTTTTACCGGTCAGTGTGCTCTGGATTATTATACTGATTTTAAGGAGGCAAAAGATTCGGCTACTTATGTTGAAAACATTGAAACTGAAAATAAACTCGAAATGAACACTTTCAAAGTGGGCCTTAATGAATCGTTGTCGGGCATGGTGAAAGAAGAATTTGAGTTTAACAAACAGTACGATGTGGCGGGAGATATGATTTATCTGAACCCAATGATTTTCATGCATATGGAAACAAATCATTTTACACAGTCGGAACGAAAACTTCCCGTAGAATTCAAATATCCCTATACTTTTCTGACTATTTCGATTATTACAATTCCCGAAAACTTCGAAGTGGCCGAAATTCCTCAATCTGTAAAGTTTACTTTGAACGATCAGTGTCGTGTTACTTATATTGTTCAGCGCGAGGGAAATAAAATTACACTGAACTATCGTTTCGATTTTAATCAGATTATTTTTGCCAATACCGATTATCAAAAAATCAGAGAATACTTTGCAGCCATTGTCAATAAAAATCAGGAAATGCTGGTATTGAAAAAAATAAAAAGCTGATATGAAGAAATACTTTTTAATATGGCTGGCAGCGTCGGCTGTGTCGGTTATGTTTGCTGCAAAGCCGGATAATACATTATTGGTGAGTCTGATTCCCGATTCGCTGAAAACAAACGCTTATGCAGTCTTGCGTTCCGATATTGTGGAATTTGATATGGCTTCTGAAACATCGGCTACGCAAAATGTGACTTACACCATTACTGTACTCGACAAGAAAGGTAACGATATGGCCGGTTTTCGTTATCCGGCCGATAAGTTCAGAAGATTGAAAAGCTTTTCGGCAAAACTATTCGATGCCAACGGAAATCAGATTGATAATTTCAAACTCAGTGATGTAAAAGCCACCGAATGGTCCGATGCTTATACGCTGGCGCAGGATGTAACCTATCATTATTTCGACTGTGCAAGTCCGGTATTGCCTTATACAATTAAATACGAGTATTCAGTAGAATATAAAAATGGCATTCTGGTTTTTCCCGGTTTTTATCCCCAGGATACTTACAATCTTTCGGTAGAAAATGCCGAATACAGATTGTTGATACCTGCCGGCTGCGAATATCAGAACAAAACGCATAATCTGCCTGTAGCACCGCAAAAAAGCAATAACCCTAAAGATAAATCTCTTTTGTGGAAAGTCAACGGCCTGAAGGCTGTGGAATACGAGGCGTTTGCCGGGCAGCTCGATGATATTGCGCCTTTGATGTTTATTCGTCCCGTTAGTTTTAGCTACGACGGAATAAAAGGACGTATTTCTGATTGGAATGAGTTGGGAGCATGGATTTATGATTTGGTAAAAGGACGCGATGTGTTGCCCGAAGATGCTAAAGCTAAAATACGTGATTTGGTGAAAGATGCTAAAACCGATCACGAGAAAGTGAAGATTCTGTACGATCATTTGGGCAATACAACCCGTTATGTCAGCATTCAACTTGGTATTGGAGGTTATCAACCCATGAAAGCTGCTGAAGTGTACAAAACCGGTTTTGGCGATTGTAAAGCGCTTACAAATTATATGAAGGCAATGTTGAGTGTGGTTGGCATTCCATCGGTTTATACAGCTATACGGCTCGATGCAGCTAATAAAACCATTTATCCTGATTTTGCCAATTTCAATCAAATGAACCATGTGGTTTTGCAGGTGCCGCTTCCCGGCGATACGCTTTGGCTCGAATGTACAAACCCGCGCACGCCTTTCGGATTTGTACACAATGGTATTTCAGGTCACGATGCGCTTCTGATTACAGAGAACGGAGGCCGTATTGCCCGCACCACCGATTATGCCGATACGCTGAATCTGGAATCGTTTAATGCACGGGTGGCATTGACTGCCGAAGGTCGCGCCAGGGTAGAAACACAGAAAAACTGTCGGTTCAGAATATTCGACTTATACGATGATTTTTCCACTACCAAGCCTTCCGAACAAAACGATTTGTTGCGTGCAGGAATTAAGCTTGCGCATGCTACTGTGTCGGGTATAAACTTCAAAGAAGAGAAAACGTCAGCTCCCTCGCTCGATATCAATTTTGTGTGGGATACGAATAATTACGGAACGCGCACCGGAACGCGGTTGTTTGTGCCTGTGAATCCTTTCAGAAACGGATATAGCAATTTGAAAAAGAATAAACGTACCCGCGATATCAAAATTCACAATGGATATTACGATGCCGATACCATTGAACTGCAAATCCCCGAAGGCTACGAAATTGAATCAGTTCCTGCAAACGTACAATTAGTAACTGATTTTGGTACATACGAACTGAAGCTGGACGTAAAAGAAGCCAAAATACTTATAAACAATCAACTGTTTATAAAAGCAGGCGATTGGAATGTGTCCTTATATCCTTCGTTTGTGGAGTTTCTGACCAAAGTGACTGATACTTACGGTTCAAAAATAGTATTGCGCAAGAAAGTATAATTGCTTTATTTCTTCACTATCACGTTTCTCCGAAAACCTGTTGCCTGTTAATTGGTAGCAGGTTTTCTTTTTCAAGACGGGTAAACTCGCTTTCGAAATTCGGAGTAAAAATACCTTTCCCCATAGCTTCAGTAATTTCGCTGAAAGTCCAGAACCGTCCTTCCGAAATTTCTCCCGGGTCAGGATTAATCTCACCATCGTATACGGCATAAAAACTGTTTACCAGTTCGCACTCCACATCGGAAGTGAACTTATAACGCAGCATAAACACCGGTTCAAAGTCCACTATTCCCAGTTCCTCACGCACTTCCCGCAGCAAAGCCTGTTCCACTTTTTCGCCATAATCCACATGCCCACCTACCGAAGTATCCCACTTTCCGGGCTGTACATCCTTGTTTTCGGCTCGTTTTTGCAGATAAAGCGCACCTGCACTGTTCAATACATGCAAATGCACCACAGGATGCAGCACAAAACTACCTGAATGACAATAAGCTCTGCTTTCGCGACCAATCACTTCGCCGCCTTCGGTTACTATGGGGAAAAATTCGGTGTGGGACATAGATAATGGGGGATTTATTGGCACAAAAATAAGCAATTGTTTTCGAAAATTATTAAAAACAGAGTTTACACGGACTATGAGACAGTACCAATAAACGTATATTTTAGCTCCTATAAGCCCTGTAACTCATTTTTCAGCTTTGTGCAGACCTCTGAAATTCTTTTCCGCAAACTACTATGCACTGTGCAGAGTACTGAAATTCTTTTCCGCAAACTACTATGCAGTGTGCAGACCTCTGAAATTCTTTTCCGCAAACAACTATGCACTGTGCAGACCTGTAATATTATTTTACGCAAACAACTCTGCAGTGTGCAGACCTCTGAAATTATTTTACGCAAACAACTATGCAGTGTGCAGA
>JAGPIU010000094.1 GCA_018054805.1 Paludibacter sp.
TCGCGGTGCAGCATTCCTTTGCGAATACCCATGCGCATTTCTTCTTCGTCGAGCGAACCCTGATCGAAGAATTTTTCCATCAATGCTTCATCGTGTTCGGCAGCCGATTCTACCAATGCGTTGTGATATTCCTGAGCTTTTTCAATTTCTGAATCAGGAATTTCAAGTACTTCAGGAACTCCACCTTCGGGTTTCCAACGGTACATTTTCATTTTTAAAACATCCACTACTGCATTGAATTGCGGACCAACAGTAACGGGATATTGTATAAGGACTACTTTAGAGCCATAGTTTTCTTTGAGTTGCTCCAGGGTTTTGTCGAAATCGGACTTTTCGTGGTCGAGCTGATTAGTTACGAAAATAATAGGTTTGTTAAACTTTTCAGTGTAGCGGAAGTGATTGTGAGTGCCGACTTCTACACCATATTGTGTATTGAGGAGGATGAGCGCTGTATCGGTTACGTTGAGTGAAGTAACCACACCGCCAATAAAGTCGTCGGACCCGGGGCAGTCGATAAAGTTAAGTTTCTTGTTGAGCCATTCGGTTTGAATGATGGTCGAAAACACGGAATAACCGTATTCTTTCTCCACAGGGAAATAGTCGGACACAGTATTCTGTGCGGCTATAGAGCCTCTGCGTTTTATAACACCACTCTCGTAAAGCATAGCTTCCACAAGAGTGGTTTTCCCGGAGCCGGAACTTCCCAGAAGTGAGATGTTCTTAATTTCATTTGATTGATATACTTTCATACTGTATTAAATTAAAAGAGATTAATACTAAAAAATAAAAGGTCAACGATTTTTTTAAATCGTTTGGCAATGTATGAAATTTATATTAAATTTTCATTCGGAAATGTATGTTTTACAACATTTTTTGGTGGTTAGTGAAATGTATTTGTGTTATTTAACGGGACGAAAGATTTGTTTGTAGTGCTGTTTGGCTCCCGTATTATGAAAGATAAATGTAACTTTGCAAATTATAAACTTACAAATCGCAAATTGAATAATGTCTTTGTCTTATCTTGCTTTAGGCAGTAATCTTGGTAATAAAGAAGAGAATCTTCATCGGGCTATCAATGAATTGTCGCTAAGTACAGGCCGTGTGCTTGCTGTTTCTGCTTTTATTGAGACTAAACCGATTGGTTTTAATTCGGATAATTACTTTCTGAATGCGGTTTTACTTATTGATACAGCATTAAATCCGTTAGCTTTACTTGAGAGTACGCAGCAAATAGAGCGGGAAATGGGACGGTTGAAAAAGTCGAACGGAACTTATTCTGACCGCCTTATTGATATCGACATTTTGCTTTACGATAATTTGCTGATCGATTTGCCTCAATTAAAAATCCCGCATCCGTTGATGACGGAGCGGGACTTTGTGTTGAAGCCGCTGCTGGAAATTGCCCCTGTACTGAGGCACCCGGCAAGTGGCAGATTGTTTTCGGAGTATGTAAACCGGATTGATTAGCGATACATTCTCTCGCGCACGGCTTTTATATCTTCCGAAGTTACATAATCGTCGTAATCCATTTGTTTGTCGATAATGCCGTTGGGCGTAAGTTCAATAATACGATTACAAACGGTTTGAATAAACTCACGGTCGTGCGACGACATAAGTACATTGCCATTGAAGTTTACCAAACTGTTGTTGAATGCCTGAATCGATTCCAGATCGAGGTGGTTGGCAGGAGAATCGAGAATAAGTACATTGGCATTACGCAGCATCATGCGCGAAATCATACAGCGCATTTTTTCGCCTCCCGAAAGCACACTGGCTTTTTTGAAAATTTCCTCGCCCGAGAAAAGCATACGACCCAGATATCCTCGAATAAACGATTCGAGTGTTTCGTCGGAATACTGACTCAGCCAATCGACCAGATTGAGGTCGGTGTTGAAAAACTCAGTATTGTCGAGTGGGAGATAGGCATGTGTAATGGTAATTCCCCAATTGTATTTTCCTTCGTGCTGCGTGTCGAGTCCGTTTATGATTTCGAAAAACGCAGTCATGGCACGCGGATCGCGCGATAGAAATACGATTTTATCGTTTTTCTCCACGTTGAAGTTTACATCCTTGAAAAGTACAGTGCCATCTTCGAGCGTTTTACCAAGTCCCGCAATCTCGAGCACCATATTTCCCGGTTCCCGATCGGGTGAGAAAATAATGCCCGGATATTTACGCGTTGAGGGCTGAATTTCTTCCACATTGAGTTTGTCGAGCATTTTACGGCGACTGGTGGCCTGTTTCGATTTGGCCACGTTGGCACTGAAACGACGGATAAATTCTTCGAGTTCCTTTTTCTTTTCTTCAGCTTTTTTGTTCTGTGTTTGTTGCTGACGAAGAGCCAACTGACTCGATTCGTACCAGAATGAATAGTTTCCGGGGAAGAGCTGCACTTTTCCGTAGTCGATATCCACAGTATGTGTACTTACGGCATCGAGGAAGTGACGGTCGTGCGATACTACGAGCACAGTATTTTCGTAATTAGCCAGATAATTTTCGAGCCACATTACGGTTTCCACGTCGAGGTCGTTGGTAGGCTCATCGAGCAAGAGGTTGTCGGGTTTTCCGAAAAGAGCACGTGCCAACAGCACGCGTACTTTTTCCATACCGCTGAGTTCCTTCATTAGCTGATAATGCAAGTCCTCCTTAATGCCCAATCCGCTGAGCAGAGCGGCTGCATCACTTTCGGCATTCCAGCCATTCATTTCGTTGAATTTATCTTCAAGTTCAGATGCCCTTAGTCCATCGGCATCGCTGAAGTCCTCTTTCAGATAGATAGCATCTTTTTCTTCTTTAACTTTCCAAAGTACGTCATGTCCCATCAACACGGTGTCGAGTACTGTATATTCGTCGAATTCAAAGTGGTCCTGTTTCAGAACCGAAAGACGTTCGCCCGGTCCGAACTGAATTGTGCCACGTGTAGCATCGAGGTCGCCACTGAGTATGCGGATAAGAGTCGATTTTCCGGCTCCGTTGGCTCCGATAATTCCGTAGCAGTTGCCGGCAGTAAATTTCAGGTTTACGTCAGAAAATAAAACACGTTTGCCAAATTGAATGGCCAGATTTGAAACTGTAATCATTTTTATAAATTGCTTTTATGCCTGTGCTCAGGCTATTTGGAGTGCTTTTCACAAAGCAATCCGGATTCTTAATTCATTGTCCGGAACTATTCCGTTTTGAAACAGCGGGACTTTTATTTTGTAATACTATTAAACAAACAAAGAATAGAACGCATCTGTTTTTATGAATGGTTCTATTCTGTGTTTTAGTATTGTGTTTTTTACAATAGTTTATTCAATAATACCCAACTGACGGGCTGCAATGCTTATTTTGGCTATCGATTCGTCGATTTGCTCAAAAGTATGTGTCGCCATAAGCGAGTAACGAATGAGCGAATCTTCGGAGCGTACTGCGGGCGAAACCACAGGGTTTACAAATACACCTGCATCCATTAGCATTCGTGTGAGCATAAACGTTTTGTTGTTGTCGCGCACATAAAGCGGGATGATGGGCGTTTCGGTAGGGCCTATTTCGAATCCTGCTTTTAGGAATCCTGCTTTAGCCCTGTGCGTGTTGTCCCACAAAGCCTGCTGGCGCCAGCGTTCTTCGGCCATTACATCGAGTGCTGCCAGTACACAACCTGTGGAAGCAGGTGTGATGGATGCACTGAAAATAAGTGTGCGCGAATTGTGTTTCAGATAGTTGATAATGTTTTTATCAGCAGCAATAAATCCTCCGATTGTTCCGAGCGATTTACTGAAAGTGCCCATGATCAGATCCACATCCTGCGATACGCCGAAATGTTCGCACACACCGGCTCCGTTTTCGCCAAACACACCCAGCGAGTGAGCTTCGTCCACCATGATGGAGGCGTTATATTTTTTCGAAAGCGCTACAATTTCAGGTAGCGGTGCTACATCGCCTTCCATACTGAATACACCATCCACTACAATCACTTTCAACTTGTCGGGCTCGCACTTTTTCAGAACTCTTTCAAGTGCGTCCATATCGTTGTGTCTGTATTTCAGTTGTTTCGAGAACGAGAGTCGTTTCCCCTCAATAATTGAGGCGTGAACGAATTCGTCGAAAATCAGATAGTCCTCGCGGCCTGTAATGGCAGGGACGACACCTGAATTTACCGTAAACCCTGTGGCATAAACCAGCGCTTCTTCTTTGTGAACAAGCTTTGCCAAACGTTCTTCGAGTTCAAGGTGAATGTCGAGTGTTCCGTTCAAAAAACGCGAACCGGCACAACCTGTTCCGTATTTTTCGATAGCTTTGATAGCGCCTTCTTTCAAACGTGGATGATTGGTAAGTCCGAGATAACTGTTTGAACCAAACATTAATACCTGTTTACCGTTAATGGTAACCACAGTATCCTGATCGGACTCAATAGGGCGGAAATAAGGGTATACACCAAGCTCTTTGGCTTTCTGCGGTGCATCGTATTGTCCAAGTGTTTTACTTAACATGCTCATTGTTTGCATTTTTGATAAATTAAGCGGCTGCAAAGATACATCATTTTATCGAAACAAAGTTCGTTTTTCGTTTTTGACCATTATTTATGTAACTTTGCAAATCCGTTCTGAAAAATAAATTGTTCATGCCCAATAGATTAAATTACAAAGATTTGCCTTTGATGGCAGCTAAAAGAGAAAGCACCTGGTTGAAGTTTCTGAACCGTAACAGAAAGAAAATTGAAGCTTCGGATTTGAAGATTCAGGCCTTGCACGATGAAGTTTCGGAGCGTATCGATTGTCTTGAATGTGCCAACTGTTGTCGGTCGCTCGGTCCCCGCATTACCGACAAAGATGTGGAGAAAATGGGAAAGGCGTTGCGTTTGAAGCCCGTGGATGTGATTGCACGTTATTTGCGAACGGATGAGGATGGCGATATGGTTTTTCGTACAATGCCCTGCCCTTTTCTGGGCGAAGATAATTATTGTGCCATTTACGAATCGCGTCCCAAAGCCTGTCGCGAATATCCGCATACCGACCGGAAAAAGTTCTTTCAGATTTATAAGCTTTCAGTAAAAAATGCCTCCACCTGCCCCATTGTGTATGAGGTAATGGAAGGAATTCAGGAATTGTAGGGCTTATTGTGAATTGATAATGAACAGTTGACAGTTGATAATTTCATTTACCATTT
>JAGPIU010000095.1 GCA_018054805.1 Paludibacter sp.
CCATCGAGCCACATTTGATTCACGTATTGTTTTTTGTGCCAAAAACCACCTTTTCCGGGCAATCCTTCCGCAATACGTGCATGTTCAAATTTCAGTTTATTCCGGCAAATAGTAGCCTTTTCGCGATAGATAGCCGCCTTTTCTACCTCACCTTTGGCGAGCGCTCCCCGGTACAATTCGAAAAAAATCTTAGCAGCATTCAAATCGTCGATATTACTTTCGCCCAAATGCATTTCCACATTGTCGGCATAATCCTGAATTCCGGCAAACCAGTATGCACTCCAGGCTTTATCGTTGTATTGCTCCCATGCCATTACGATGGCTTTTGCAACCAGCCCCGGCACATAATCCCAACTCACATTCCGTTCGGAAACAGGTGTCAGAAAATGATGATCCTTGTCTTTATTCCTAAAATCGCTCATACGCGATTCAATAATCCATTTTGAATAAAGCGAATCGGCCCGGAAAGGAGCCGCCTGAGCCACTACAACGAGAGAAAGAAAAAACACAAACACAAAATTCTTTTTCATTATCCTGAAAATAAATCGTTTATTTTATTTGCTAAACATCATATAAATAATATGAATCATTTACAAAAACTCATTTGCAAAAATATAAAGAGCTACGCACTGCAATGTGTACAAAATGACACAATTTGAGAACAAAATGTTATTTCAGTCAGACAGGCTCTGAACTGAAATCCATACAGTGGAAGCCACATTTCGGAGGACAAAACAACAAATCTTCAAAAAATTACAATTTATATCACTTTTAACAGCAATTCTTACAATAATATCAGCACAACTCACGTTTAACTAATAAATTCCAAGCATTGGAACAATATTCGGAATACTAACCTTATAAAAATTCAAAATTATGGTAAGCAAAAAATCGCCTCAGGCAAACCTTGAGAACAAAAAAGCCATTCCGATGATGATGGGACTTGTGATGGTACTTTCGTTGCTGTTTATTGCATTCGAATGGTCGCAAAACGAGTTCAACAAACACGACAACTACGCCACAACCTCCATTCCGGATGATGAAGATCTTCCTCCTATCACTATGCCCGAAAAACCGCTACCACCTCCGCCCCCACCTCCCCCCGTTTCGGATATCATTGAGGTGAAGCCCGACAATGTGACCACTGTAAATAATAACATTATTACAGACGAAACGCCCATTGAACCGCTGAAAGAAATAATGAACCGACCTGTAGGAAATGCAGGTCAGGAAGATGACCCCGAAGTGGTTTTTATAACCGCTGAAGTGAATCCTGAATTTAACGGCGATGTGTTCACCTATCTCTCGAAAAGTCTGAAATACCCCATTATTCCTCAGGAAAACGGGGTTCAGGGAAAAGTTATTTGTCAGTTTGTAGTGAACCGCGATGGCTCAATTACCGACATTGAAGTAGTTCGTGGAGTCGATAAATATCTTGATGCAGAAGCTGTAAGGGTTATAAAAACAATGCCGGCCTGGAAACCCGGAAAAATGAACGGAAAACCTGTAAGAGTCAAATTTACTTTGCCTGTTGTATTCAGACTAATGTAAAATAAACGCTTATCATAAACATAAAAGGCTGTATCAAAAGTATGCCTGAACACTTTTATACTTACAAATTATAAGAACTTCTTCGTTTCTGCCCCTAAATCCCCTAAAGGGGACTTAGCGTGTGCAACACAATCACTTTATTTGCAAAATGTCACAGCCCCCTTTAGGGGGTTGGGGGCTGCTGAAAGTATAGATTTGTAAGTTTTAGTTGGCTTCCCTTAGCTTTTGATACAGCCTTTTTCAATTTATCTAAAATTTGCGCAGCGAAAACAGGAAAGTCACTCCACCCCCCTCACCCGCTTTGGCCGATATGGTTCCTTTGTGGAAAAGCACAGCATTTTTCACGATGGCAAGGCCAAGTCCGGTTCCGCCCGCTTTACGGCTACGGCCTTTATCCACTCTGTAAAAACGTTCGAATATCCGGCTTAAATGTTCTTCGGGAATGCCCACACCATTGTCCATAAACGAAAAATAATAAAAATGATCATCCTCACGATAACAATTTATTTCAATAGTCAGATTATGACCACCATACGCCATCGCATTATCGGTTAAATTCCGGAATATTGAATACAATAGTGAACGGTTCCCTACGACCGTGGTTTCGTTTCTCAGTTTCAGATTCACTATAAATTCCATTTGCTCAAGTTGCAAATGAACATCGTTGAGCACATCGCGAATCACCTGATTCACATCACATCTCTCCTTAGCAAACAAACGTCCTGCCTCATCAATTTTATTCAGCGTAGAAATATCCTGAAGCAATGCACTTAACCTGTGGGCCTGCTGATACGATCGTTCGATAAAGAATTTTTGACGTTCGGGAGTCAGATCAGGATTATCGATAATGCTCTCCATATAACCCAGAATGCTGCTTACCGGCGTTTTAAGTTCGTGCGAAATATTTTGTGTCAGGTGGCGTTTCAACTCATTTTCATGTTCCTGCGCCGAAATATCATTAATCGAAATTTCGAACGTATCATCCTGGAAAACAATACAGCGAATCATAAAAACCTTACCATTTTTTTCGATCACCTTTTTAGTCTGTGTCAACTGATTATTATCCAGACTATCGTCGATAAATTTGTTGATCTCTGAAAATTCGGGAAGCTGAAAAAGTTCATTCGAATTATGCGTTTGCGAGCCCACCAGAATATTGCTGAACTGAATAAAATGAGAGTTTACAAGCAATTCCTTTTTGTCGGTGGAAAAAATGCCCAAACCCTCCTGCGAAATCTGTAAATGTTTGATCAGCTTTTCCTTTTCATTATTCACCTCATCCTTCACTTTGAGCAAACGCTTATAAAGCTGCACAATATAGTTGCTTATTTCGCCAAGCTCATCATTCGGAAAGCGGATATCTGTTTCTTCAATTTCGCCCTGTTCAGCTTTTATGGTAAACAAACGTAAGCGGGTAATGGAGTCGGTAAAATTTTTAGAAATAAGAAAAAGTGCAATCACCGCAGCCAGAAAAATAAACGACATAAAATAAAGGAAAAAAGTATTGGCTTTGAGCATTTCCATCAAATTGATGTTATATGGCAAAGCCGTTCGCACATAAATATTCCCGAAATAATGTGCCATATAATAAAAGTCAATGCCAAGAGTAGTGGAATGGCGAATGGCTTTCCCTTCTTTTTCAGCCTGTGCCGCCTGAATTTCGGGACGATTAATGTGGTTCTCAAGTTTCGATTCGTCGCTTACCGAAGTGTCAAATAACACAGCCCCGACACTATCGATAAGGGTAACTCGCAACATTGAATCCGGAAAAATGGAAATAAACTCCTCAAGACTCTTTGAATCCCAGTTTTGCGTGGAAACATATTTTTCGATGGTGCGGTTATAGGTACTGAGCAACTGATCGAGCTGCTCAGTACGAAATTCCTTTTCTCTTTCGTACTGAAAAAAAGTAATTACCGAAATAATCAGAAAGAATATTCCGAAAAAATAAAGAAAAAGCTTACGGCTTAAAGTCATACTATTCAGCACTGTAGAAAAACAATAAAACAATCAGGTTCTTAGCTTTCGAAACAATAGCCATAACCCAGGCGGGTCACAATATTCCTACCGTATTCGCCAATTTTTTTGCGCAAACGTGTAATATTCACATCGATAGTACGATCGAGCACCACCACTTCGTCCGACCATACGCGCGACAGCATTTCTTCGCGGGTAAAAACACGGTTTTTATTTTCGAGAAAAAGTTTCAGAATTTCAAATTCTTTTTTGGTAAAAGCCACTTCGTTTCCGTTGAGCAAAACCTTTTTATTACTCAACTGCATTTCGAGTCTTTCGTAAGTAAGCACCTGCCCGGCCTCATCGTTTCCTTTAAGCGATTCGGCACGACGAATCACAGCTTTCACGCGCGCCACCACTTCGCGGATTGAAAACGGCTTCGAAATATAATCGTCGGCACCAATATTAAATCCGGTCAGTTTATCATTTTCGGTGTCCTTTGCAGTGAGAAAAATAATAGGGACACGTGATGTTTTAGGATTATCGCGCAATGTTCGGGCCATTCTGAAACCCGAAATTTCGCCCATCATTACATCCAGAAGCAACAGGTTGTATTCAGATATATTTTTTTGGAGCGCTTCTTCAGCCGAATATGCCACATCTACCTGATAACCTTCGGTTTCGAGATTAAACTGAAGAATTTCACACAAATCCTCTTCATCGTCCACTACCAAAATGCGATATGTACTCATAAAATTGCATTTAAATTAATAAGTGATTAAATTTTGTTGCAAAGTAAGCAAAGCGTTGTTTCGCCCCTGTGTAATACCTGTTACAAAGATATTACAAATTAGCAGTTTTGCAGGAAATTAATAGAATAATGTCGCAAAATTTTAGTCCCGTAAAATTTCACGTTAGGATTTCATGAAGTTGATAAAAGAGAAATTAGCCGGATTTGTATCGAAATATTCAGGATAAAAAGCGCCATCAACCTACAATTTTAGAATTTGATACATATTTAACTCTATTTTTAAGGTTTTTGTGTGATTTTTCACACAAAAACAGATGTTAACTATGAAACTTGTTTTATATTTGCAAATAATTTAAATGTATTTCATCTGAAAAGCGTTTTGGAGATTTAACCCTGTGAGAAATTATTTACAAAAAAAATAATTTTCGGTGAACTTTTTTTTCACAAATAAGGTTATTAATACAAAGGCTTTTTTCATTGACAAATATGATTATATTTTCAACTTTAAAGATTCAACAATAGGGCGCTATCATATTTTATAAGAAGTACTATCACAATTCACTATCACATATCTTTAAAAAAACACGAAAATGAAAATTGAAACTGAAAAACTCGTATTAAACGGAGTTGACGAACACCTGAAAGCGCTTATGAGCGTGCCCACTTACAAAATCGGGGCTTACACATTTGATGTGGACAAAAGAGTTCTTACCCATGGCGGTAACGGAGTAAAACTGACAGCTAAAGAATCGTACCTCCTGGTGCTTTTGGCTGCTAATGCAAACAACTTCCTGGAACGTAAGTTTATTCTTAACACTATTTGGAAAGAAGACAACTTCCG
>JAGPIU010000096.1 GCA_018054805.1 Paludibacter sp.
GGTTTTGTGGCTTTTAGTCGTGTTTCCGAGAGTTTTGAAGCAGCTTTAGTCAAATCAGTTTTGGTTTGGGCTATCTTCGTTTTCAGTTTTTCAATTTCATCATCAAAAGAATCGATACGCTGAAGTACAGCATCAAATTCATCCCGTTTTTCGATCAGCTCGTCTACAGTATCTGCTTTATACTTTTTCTGAAGCGTATAAATATCGCTCAAACGATTTTGTACCCATTCAAGACGCTGCGGATTATACTCTACTTTATCGGCAAAACTATTTAGTTCATTACAAATATCTTTCAAATCGATATAAACACTATCAATGCGTTCGAGCCATTCATTGGCTTCAGGTACATACTTTTTAATTCGCGACAAAGAATTCTGCATTTCTTTAATCATTGGAAGTATCGATTTCTCTTCATCCAACAGAATAACTGAAGCCTGAAGTTCTATTTTGATTTCTTCCGCATGACTAAGTGTTTGCAGTTCAGCCTCCAACTCTTCCTGTTCTCCCGACTTAAGAGCTGCTTCATTCAACTGATTGAACTGAAATCGAATAAAATCAAGCTCCGCCGACTGTTTTAAAGCCAGATTTTCAAGTTTTTTCAGTTCGGCAATTTCATTCTGCCAACGGGTATAAACTTCTGAATAATAAAGTAGCTGTTTTGAATTCTGAGCAATCATATCGACCACTCCAAGTTGATAACCTTCGGAACCAAGCAATAAATTATCGTGTTGCGAATGAATATCGATAAGCCGTGAAGTTAGTTCGCGTAACACGTTCAGCGATACGGGTGTATCGTTAATAAAAGCTCTGGACTTGGCATTTCCGGTAATTTCGCGTCTGATCAGGCATAGTTTTGAAGAAGTCTGATCAAGATCATTTTCATTAAAAAAAGAAGTCAGCGAAGGATAAGCTTCAATATTAAATTCCGCTTCAATAATACATTTATCTGAGTCAGTTTTAATGGCTTTTGTATCGGCACGTTGTCCCAGAATGAGCGATAAAGCTCCGAGAATAATCGACTTTCCGGCACCAGTTTCACCTGTGAGTACCGAAAAACCTTCATTAAAATCGATATGTAGTTCGGAAATCAGCGCGTAATTTGAGATATACAACGATTTCAGCATATTTTGTATTTCAGTACTTATTTTTTATTCATTATACGTTCGTAACGATCAGCTCCGGTCGGATTTACATCTGACAATACCTGTACAGCATCGGTTTTCTCTTTTTCTCCTGCTTTTGAGAAGATATTAATCAATTCATCATTTTTAGCATCGAGAAATGAAGAAATAATAACTGCTGATGGACGTGCCCGGTTTGCTTCACGTAAAACAGGTAATCCCGCCAAAATACGAGCACGCGCATTGGTTATATTGGCTGACATTTCGTCGAGTCCCAAACGATGGTATTCGTAGAAAAAGTTACGATATTTTTTAAACGCCTCGTCGAGAATATTGTTGATAAGCGCATATCTGTTTCGCGGACTTTCGAAAGCTTTCCAACCGGGCAGGTCAGCTGCCTGAGCTGCATTTACTATCGATTCGGCAGTCTGAAAAAACGGCGTCCCTCCCATCCTGCTGTACGAATCCATATCGTATCCGATTATGAGATATGCATAATAAGCCAACACAGCAGTAAGATTTGAATTTATTGTATTTTCGGTCATTTCCAACTGATCAAATTCCTTATATTCAAACACATATTCGTTATCTTTGTAATTAAACAGAGTGGAATTGTAGGATGAATTATAAACCGGACGGCGCGACTGAATCTGAATTTCAGCCGAGAACACATTATTCTCAACTTTTTTTACAATAATATTCATGCTGCATTCAATTTTCTCATCGGTCGTATAGCTCATTTCTGTCCAACGACGGTTGTTTACAAATTCCATCATCGATTTCTGAAGAGTGTTGAAAACCGACTTGTTGGTTCCCTGCACCTGATCAGAATTTATCTGGATATTGCAATTTAACTCCTGCGCATTTGAGAACACAAGACTTATACCGAGGAAAAATAAGATGAGAATTGTTTTTGCAGACATAGTTTTAACAAAAGATAAACTGATTTTTCAAAATATACATTAGAAAATCAGTGTATTAATTTCATTGATAATATCATCAGCTACTTCGAGTTTACTTTTCAGTTCGTACTCACGCTGCAGGCCTGATCGGTGTATGATGGAGACTTTGTTGGTATCGAAACCAAAACCGGAATTCGGATCCTGTAAAGAATTAAGCACAATAAAATCGAAGTTTTTTCGCTCCATTTTACTTTTAGCATTTGCTTCTTCGTTGTTGGTTTCGAGAGCAAAACCTACCAGAAATTGTTCGTGACGCTTAATTTTACCAACTTCGGCAGCAATGTCGAGTGTTGGTTTTAGTTCTACAACCAAATTATCATGTTCACGCTTCAATTTATAATCCGACTGAGAAACGGGCGTAAAATCGGCTACTGCTGCGCAAAGAATTGCTCCATCCATTTTATCGAATTTCGAAAGTACAGCTTTGTACATTTCTTCGGCCGATTCCACATTGATACGATTAATTGCAGCATGTTTTGCACGCACATTTACCGGTCCGGTAATAAGTGTAACTTCAGCTCCCTGTTTTGCACAAGCATCGGCCAGCGCAAAACCCATTTTACCTGACGAATAATTACCTACAAAACGTACGGGATCTATCTTTTCGTATGTGGGTCCGGCCGTAATCAGCACTTTTTTCCCCGACATCAATTTTGGTGTAAAATAGTCGTCGAGAAATTGCACAATGTTTTCAGGTTCTTCCATCCTGCCTTTTCCTTCGAGACCACTTGCAAGCTGCCCTACAGCAGGCTCAATAATCTGATTTCCATACGAACGTAAAATATCAAGATTATGTTTTGTAGAAGGATGTGCGAACATATCCAGATCCATGGCCGGGGCTACAAATACAGGGCATTTAGCTGAAAGATATGTAGTTAGAAGTAAATTATCAGCCACTCCATTTACCATTTTTCCAATTGTATTGGCTGTAGCCGGGGCAATAAGATAAGCATCGGCCCACATACCAAGATCGACATGACTGTTCCAGTCGCCATTTTCAGGATTAAAAAATTCGACAAGAATTGGATTTCTTGAAAGCGTGGCAAGGGTAAGTGGTGTGATAAACTCTTTAGCAAGTGGAGTCATAATAACTTTTACTTCCATACCTTCTTTCACAAGTAAACGAACGAGATGAGCTGCTTTGTAAGCAGCAATACTACCTGTAACTCCGAGAATAATTTTTTTACCCTGTAACATGATATATAAGATTCAAAATGTTGATTTAATGTTTTACTCACACAAAAATACAAAATAGAATTGAACTACTTACAATTAAAAAAATAAAAGAACCGTGAAAGTCATTAGTGACTTTTGGTTCTTTTATTTAATACACTAATTACGAAACACTTATGTTCGGAATGTGTCAATATGTAAATTATCTGAAATTATTTCAGTTTGCTGTCCTTCAGAGGATTGCGATAATAAATCTTATCTTCGATAAATTCCTGAGTAGCAATAAGTACCGGTTTTGGAAGTTTCTCGTAATAACGTGAGATTTCAATCTGTTCACGGTTTTCGAACACTTCTTCGATATTTTCGTTCAACGACGAAAATTCAACCAGTTTTTTATCAAGTTCCGATTTAATTTCGGCACTGATCTGATTGGCTCTTTTGGCAATAATTTTTACTGTTTCGTACACATTACCAACATTTTCACTTAGCGAGCTCATGTCGCGCGAAATGGTATTCGTAGGTGCGTTCACTTTTTTGTAATCCATACTTTTGTATATTTAGTCTTTTACTATTTTTTTACATTCACTAAAAATCCGGTCAGCCTGTCTTTTCAGTTTTCCATCAGGAAACTCATTGATAAAGTTATAATATTCATCAATAGTATTTCTGTATCTCTCAATTTTCTTTTCTTCCACACTCTGAACTGCCTGTTGATATTTCGATTCGAGAATGATCATCGACAATTCTTCGCGGTACTTGTTATTTGGAAATTTCTTAAGCCCGTTTTGAGCTGTAATTGCAGCCGATTCATAATTATTGGCAAGATAATTTCCTAAATTAAAATACAATCTGGAGTTTATCAGATACTTATAAGCAAGCTTATCATTCATTTCGTCGAGCAACTTATAAGCCTCCGGAGCACGTTCACTTTCGGGATAAACATCCACAAACTCCTGCAAAGCCGTTATTGCATCGAAGGTAGCCGTCTGATCGAGTCGTGCATCTGGCGAATCGAGATAATAACAATAACCAATCATAAATTTAGCATCGGTTATATATTTACCTTTCGGATAAGTTTTCACATAAGTCTTATAATATTCGCTGGCAGAGAAATAATCCTTCTGCCCCATGTACGATTTTGCGATATAATTCAGAACTTCTTCTGAACGTTCGGTACCTTTATAGTAAATGGCAATTTCGTCGAACAAGGTACTTGCACGCATAAAATCGCCTTTTTCGAAATATTCAATTGCCTTTGTATATTTCAGTTCGGGATCGGTACTTTTGAGCAGTTTCTGATATTCACCACAAGCACTTAAAAACACGACTGAAAGTATTAGTAAAAATGAAATCTTTTTCATGTTGAAAATTGGACTGCAAAAGTAGTTAATATATTGATAATAAAAAAATAAAAACGATATTTTTTTGAATTTCTATGTTGAAATTCCGACATTTAAGTTAAACGCTGAACTATTTAACCAGCAAAATCAGAATTACATTCACTTCAAGAAAAAAGGAGCAACTTATTTTTGAAGATACTTTTCGAAACCTTTGGTCTGGGTTGTTTTAAATTCACCCTTTTCGTCGGAATAAATCAAATAACAGTCAAGTCCATCAATTTCGTTACATATTTTCATTGCACTATCAACTCCTAAAACCATAAAAGCTGTAGCATAAGCATCGGCAGTCATACAATCAGGCGCTACCACTGTAGCACTCAACATATTATGATCCACAGGCTTTCCTGTTCTGGGATCGATAGTATGAGCAAATTTTTTGCCATCACGAAAATAAAACTGTCTGTAATTTCCCGAAGTGGTCAAACC
>JAGPIU010000097.1 GCA_018054805.1 Paludibacter sp.
AATTGTCTTATTCTTTAAAATGCAGATAATCCTCAATATTCTCTTTCATCAGAATATCAATGGGCATATAATTTACTTTATTGACTTTCTGTTTAAAAATCAGCTCAGTACATAAGTCGCGTACCGACAGATAAGCCTGTTTATCTGGTCGTTGTGCAATAAGGAAAGAAATCACACCCTGTTGCAGGTACTTCACATTTTCGTTTAAAAGGTCGTAACCAATCAAACGCACGTCGGAATGATTCAACTCCTGCAAATGCATAGCAAGCCTGTAAACTTTCGAATTAAAGGTAATGGCCGCACGGATATTTTCATGTCTTTCAAATACTTCGGCAAGCGTTTTCAGATTAGCCGTTTCGTCTTTATCGTTCATTTCCACGTTGATAAGCTCAAGACTCTGAAGCCCGTGATCGTCAATATATTTCAGAAATCCGCTTTTACGTGCCAGTGTCTGATTCGACACCGCACCTTTGCGCTGAGTACGCAAAAAAATCACTTTCGAATCAGCAGGCAAATCCTCGAGCAAAAGTCGCGCAGCCACATAACCGCTCTGAAACGAGTTCTGACCATAATATGTGAGGAAATCAGCTTCCTCAATCATCGAATCGATAAACGAAAACGGAATGCTCTTTTCCTTCAGAGTTTTTGTAAACATCAATGTTTCATCCCTGAAAATGGGTGCCATAAGCACTGCATCGGGCAAACTGTCGGAAATTTCCTCACAGGCAGCTGTAAATGTGGCAGCATCGAACTGATTAAAATACCGTTTGTCGAGTACTATATTATATTGCAGAAATTCAGCAGCAGCCTGATCGAATCCACGCTCCACATTTGCCCAGTAATCGGCTTTTGCATGCTCGGGAATAAGACAAATAAAGCGGTACGATTTTTTGGAAGCCAGCGAACGGGCTATCAGATTAGGCGAATAATTGATCTCGGTCAGCACTTTCTCAACCATTTCGCGACTTTTAGCCGACACTTCACCCCTGTTGTGCAATACCCTGTCCACTGTACCTTCCGATACACCCGCAAGTTCTGCAATGTCTTTTATTCTGATTTTTGAATTACTCTCTTTCATTTTACTAAAATCATAAATCCGTGTGCGTACACAGTAACAATCTCTCACAAAAGTAATATATATTTTGAGAATATAGAATTATTTGTATCTTCGTGGGCGAACACGGTGATCAATACCGGTATTCATAAAAACAATTAAGTATTATATATCAACAACTTACAATCAAACTTACAGTTTCAGACATTCAAATCATGTTGAAAAACATAAAATTGAGCTGTAAATTCCCTGTGAAGACCGATAACTAGCATTGTGAGAAAGTGTATTTTTTGACAGAATAGATATAAAAAAATGACGGCACAGGACTCGAATCAAAAATTGAAATAAAAACAAAATCACAAAAAAACATAAAGAATAATGAAGAACTTTTTAGACGAAAATTTCGTACTGCAGACTGAAACTGCACAGAAGTTGTACCACGAACATGCAGCTAAAATGCCAATTATCGACTATCACTGTCACCTTGTACCCTCAATGGTAGCCAATGATCACCAATTCCGTTCGATTACTGAAGCCTGGCTCGGTGGCGACCACTACAAATGGCGCGCTATGCGTACCAATGGCATCGACGAGAAATACTGCACCGGTAAAGATACCAGCGATTGGGAAAAATTTGAGAAATGGGCCGAAACTGTGCCTTACACCATGCGTAACCCGCTCTACCACTGGACACATCTCGAACTGAAAACTGCTTTCGGTATCGAGAAACTGCTTTCGCCCAAAACAGCACGCGAAATTTTCGACGAGTGTAACGAAAAACTCGCCTCTCCCGAATACACTGCCCGCAACCTTATGCGCAAATACAAAGTGGAAGTGGTTTGTACCACCGACGATCCAGTGGATACACTCGAACATCATATCAAGACCCGCAACGACGGCTTCGAAATTAAAATGTTGCCTACATGGCGCCCCGACAAAGCCATGGCTGTGGAGAGTGCACCGGCTTTCCGCTCGTATGTAGAGCAATTAGCAGGCGTTTCCGACACCAGCATTTCCACTTTCGACGATATGATTCTGGCACTTCGCAAACGTCAGGATTTCTTTGCCGCACAGGGCTGTAAGCTTTCCGATCACGGTATCGAAGAATTCTACGCCGAAGATTATACCGAAGCTGAGATTAAAGCCATTTTCAATAAAATATATGGCGGAAAAGAACTTACCCACGAGGAAATTCTGAAATTCAAATCGGCCATGATGGTGATTTTTGCCGAAATGGATTGGGAAAAAGGATGGACGCAGCAATTCCACTACGGCGCTATCCGCAACAACAACACACGCCTGTTCAATCAGCTCGGCCCCGATACCGGATTCGACTCTATCGGCACTTTCAACACTGCAAAAGCCATGTCAAAATTCCTCAATCGCCTCGACACCAACAACAAACTGGCTAAAACCATTCTATACAACCTCAATCCTGCCGACAACGAAATGATTGCCACCATGATTGGTAATTTTCAGGACGGCACTGTAGCCGGAAAGATTCAGTTTGGCTCGGGCTGGTGGTTCCTCGATCAGAAAGACGGTATGGAGAAACAAATGAACTCGCTCTCGGTGCTCGGACTGCTCAGCCGCTTTGTGGGCATGCTCACCGATTCGCGCAGCTTCCTCTCCTACCCGCGTCACGAGTATTTCCGTCGCACGCTGTGTAACCTCCTCGGAAACGATGTGGAACAGGGATTACTTCCGCATCAGGAACTGGATTTTATCGGAAAAATAGTGGAAGACATTAGCTACAACAATGCTAAAAACTTCTTTAAATTCTGATTTAGTACAATAATGACACTTTTATAACCAAATAATGAACATCTTTGAGAAAATAAGAAGCTAATTTTGCAACGAAGAAATAATTCATTACTTTTGGTCAACCAATTTAAAATATATTTATTTTTATACAGAAAATGAGCAAAAAGATTGTAACATTAGGAGAAATTATGCTCCGTTTGTCGACTCCGGGTAACACACGTTTCGTTCAGTCGGATGTTTTTGATGTGGTTTATGGTGGTGGCGAAGCCAATGTAGCCGTAAGTTGTGCCAACTATGGTCACGAGGCTTACTTCGTAACTAAACTTCCGAAACACGAAATTGGTCAGTCGGCTGTGAATGCTTTGCGCAAATATGGTGTAAAAACCGATTTCATTGCACGTGGTGGCGATCGCGTAGGTATTTACTACCTCGAAACAGGAGCTTCGATGCGTCCGAGCAAAGTAATTTACGACCGTGCACATTCTGCCATTGCCGAAGCCGATGCTGCCGATTTCGATTTCGATGCCATCATGAAAGGCGCTGACTGGTTTCACTGGTCGGGCATTACACCTGCCATTTCCGACAAAGCTGCCGAACTTACAAAACTGGCCTGCGAAGCTGCCAAACGCAATGGTGTAACAGTATCTGTCGATCTCAACTTCCGCAAAAAACTCTGGTCAACTCAGAAAGCACAATCTATCATGCGCCCGCTTATGCAATATGTGGATGTTTGTATTGGTAACGAGGAAGATGCTGACCTTTGCTTAGGTTTCAAACCCGATGCCGACGTCGAAGGCGGACATACCGATGCCGAAGGTTACAAAGGTATTTTTATTCAAATGGCCAAAGAATTCGGTTTTAAATATGTCATTTCCACTTTGCGCGAATCTTTCTCAGCTTCGCACAACGGTTGGAAAGCCATGATTTACGATGGAAATGAATTCTATACTTCGAAACGTTACGACATCGATCCTATCATCGACCGTGTGGGTGGTGGCGACTCATTCTCGGGCGGTATTATCCATGGTTTACTTACAAAACCCAACCAAGGCGAAGCCCTCGAATTTGCAGTAGCAGCCTCTGCCCTCAAACACACCATCAACGGCGACTTCAACCTCGTATCAATCGAAGAAGTGGAAGCCCTGGCCGGTGGCGATGCAAGCGGTAGAGTACAACGATAAAACATTTACTATTTTTTCATTTACCATTTACTATTTTCGAGAAAAACAACTTTCAGGTAGTAAATGGTAAATGATTTAGTTTTAAATGATAAATCCAGGCACATGACAAACAATTATTTAGTTCAACATTAACAAATAACGATAAGTATCTTATCAGTTTTTACGAAGTAAATAAATCAGTATTAAATTCGCTCTTATAACTTATAAATCAGTATATATCTGCCTTATCAGTTTTATCTGCGTTCCGTTTTTTATCATGTATTTAAATGGTAAATAGTAAATAATTAAATAGTAAATAATAATTATGCGATTTTCAAAACTACAGGTTCTCACAGCCATGAAGGAAACCGGCATGGTGCCCGTTTTCTACAACAGCGACCTTGAGACTTCGAAACAGGTAGTGAAAGCCTGCTACGAAGGTGGCGTTCGTGCTTTCGAATTTACCAATCGTGGCGACTTTGCACACGAAGTATTTGGCGAGCTGGTAAAATTTGCTGCCAAAGAATGTCCTGAAATGATTATGGGCATTGGTTCCATTGTCGACGCTCCTACCGCAGCACTTTACATTCAGCTGGGTGCTAACTTTTTGGTAGGCCCGCTCTTCAATCCCGAAGTAGCAAAGGTAGCCAATCGTCGTCTGATTCCTTACGCTCCGGGCTGTGGTTCGGTGAGCGAAGTGGGATTTGCACAGGAAGCTGGTTGCGATATTTGCAAGGTTTTCCCCGGCGATGTGTTGGGTGCAGGCTTTGTAAAAGGACTCAAAGCGCCTATGCCATGGTCGAACCTTATGGTGACCGGCGGCGTAAAACCCGAAGAAGCCAACCTGAAAAGCTGGTTCGATGCTGGTGTTACCTGCGTGGGAATGGGCTCAAATCTTTTCCCTGCCGACATGATGAAAGCAAAAGACTGGGCAGGAATTACCAAACTTTGCAGTGATGCACTGGAAATTATACGGAAAGTTCGTAAATAATTAATAAAAATCTAATTTCAAAAAGAATGACATGAGTAAATTGAATGAAGCAACTCAAAAAATGTCGCAGTACAGATGGACGATAGTAGCA
>JAGPIU010000098.1 GCA_018054805.1 Paludibacter sp.
ACAACCGAAAGTAATTTGTTTATTTCGTAATTGGCCACAATTCCACCCCCGATTTTAAGCGTGGCACCATCGGCAATTGCATCGTTGTGTTGTACACCCACCCACGAAATGTTCGGGCTCAGTTTTAGTCCGAATGTAAATTGTTCCATATTGATTTTGGGCAAAGTTGTCTGAGGATAAGTAGGGTAACCTGAGTATTGCGAAAAGAGTTGTGTGCTGAACAACAGTATAATTGCGGGGATGATAAATTTACGCATATTTTTCTGAACTTAAAGTTGATATTTAGTTTTGCAAATTTAATTGTTTTTTTCAGAGTTCGTATCAAATTTTGAAATAAACTTCGTTGTTGGCATCGAGTGTTGAACCTTCGGTATTGTAGCTCTTAGCTTAGCACATACAATTTCCGTTCCGATTTTATTTCTCTACATGCATTTTAAATATATGTTCCGTTTTAAATTTGATTGTATTCTGTGAATTTAAGTCCTATTATTCATTATAAAACGTAAGTTTTCTGAATTGTTGTATTGAGTGAAAAATTGTCGATGTTTTTTAGTTAATTAACTCTATATTCCCATAAATTCAATATCTTTGCATAGTTTTATCTTATCTAAAGCCCTGTTTGGATGTTTGTATCGAAAACACAGATCATTTATATACTCGCTGTCATTACTTTCCTATCGTCTTGTATCACATCCGAAAAGGTGAATTACATGCAAAAGCCGGGTTTTAACATTCCTGCTTATAAGGATAGTATGGGTTTCGGAGATTATCGTCTCCGTGCCGGCGATCGGCTTTTTGTGAAGGTTTACTCCACAGATGATAAAACAAATGCATTGTTTAACGGTTCGACAGGCAATACACAAATGATGATGTCGGGTGCAGGTGGAGCTTCCGATCTTTATACATATCTGGTGGGCGAAGAGGGCGCAATCACTTTTCCAATGATAGGCGATATTCCGATGGCCGGAAAAACAGTACGCGAAGCTACTACTGCTCTGGAAAAAGCCATCGAACCTTTATTTCGCTTCAGCACAGTGGAAATGCGTGTGGTAAACCGTAATTTCAGTGTAATTGGTGGCGGAAAGTCGGGATATTATACAATGCCCCGTGAGAAAATCAATATTTTTCAGGCCCTGGCTATGGCTGGCGATGTGGGAATTTATGGTGACCGTAGCAAAATCCGTATTTTGCGCGAAACCGATAATGGTGCGGTTATCAAATCGTTCGACGTGCGTAGTTCCGACATTATTCACTCCGAATATTTTTATGTGGAACCTAACGATGTAATTTATATTCAGACACTTAATGAGCAGTTTTTCAGTGTCACCAACCTGCCTTCGTTATTTTCCACTGTCATTTCCACTTTTTCGTTTGGGGTGCTGATTTACGATACCGTTAAAAGAATTAATACTGACAATACACCCGCGGAATGAAGAGTATAAAACTATATATCATATTTGCAGTGGCCGTATTGCTTAGCTCTTGCTACAACTACAAAACCACAGGGCTTTTGCAGGAGAAAAATCCAACGTTGCCGGTTTATCAGAAAGAGGCTTACGAAGATTATCGTTTGCAGATAAATGATGAGATTATTTATCGTTTACTGACTTCGGACGAAACGATTTCGAAACTGATATCATCAGGAACATCTTCAATGTCGTCGCAGAATATGATATCTTATCGTATTTATCCCGATGGCACTGTTGATTTACCATTTTTGAAAAAAATACCTGTGGCAGGACTCACACTTAACGAAGCTTCGCGTGTGGTGGAAGAAAAGTTTAAGGAAATAATTCCTGATGCTGCTGTAAAACTCAGTATAGCCAATAAAACATTTACAATAATTGGCGAAGCCGGAACGGGCGTATATCCTATTATTCGTGAGAAAATGACTATTTATCAGGCATTGTCCCTGTCGGGAAATCTGAATAATGCGGGTGATTTTAAAAATGTGCGCATAATTCGCGAAACCGAAAAAGGTACCGAAGTTTTGCAGTTCGATATCCGGCCGGTGAGTCTTATCGAGTCGCAGTATTATTATATTTACCCCAACGACATTATATATGTTCAGCGGGCAAAATCGAGTTTTTACAAGGTAAATAACTGGAGTAGTTTTATGGGACTGATTTCCACATCGCTTTCGTTGTTATTCACTGTACTTTACTATGGGAAACTTTAAAATTTCTGTACCCAATTAAAAACATACAGTCACGATATATGGAACCAAACAATATAGACAGACCGCAATTTAGCGAGGAAGAAGAGTCAGGTTTTGACATAATGGAGTGGGTGTTGCATTTTTTGCATCACTGGTATCTGTTTGTAATTGGAATTATCATATCACTGGGTTTGGCATATTTGCAAAATCGTACATGGTTGCCTTCGTACAAATCGGCTGGAACGATGATTATTGAAGAATACCGCACCTCAAGCAGTACACAGGCGCTTATGCAGGGTTTTGGTGTGCAGTCGGGCTACAAAAATGTAAACAATCAGGTGATTATGCTGAGTGCGAACGATCTTATTTCGAAAGTTGTGGACAGCCTGCCGCAACTGACAGTGGACTATATTTCGAAGGGAAATTTTAAAGTGCGTAACCTTTACGCAACTTCACCCATTCAAATTCAGCACGATTATATTGCTCCTGAAGCCTACAATTTGCTTTTTAAAATTAAACTCAGTCCGGATGGTACTTATGTGATTACGGTGGACGAGAATAAGCATTTTGCTAACCTGAGTCTGAATGGGCGTATTGGCGAACCTTTGCAACATAATCTGTTTTTTATCACAGTGTACAGCAATTATGGTTACACTGGTAAAAATGAACTTTATTTCCGCTTCCGCGACAAATCCTCACTTATAGGCGATTTTGCTTCACGACTTCAGTTTAATTATGTGGTCGAAGGATCGTCGGTGCTCGAAATTTCGCTGGTAAGTCAGGTGCCGGACCGCGATGTGGATTTTATCAACAAACTGGCTGAAACGTTCCTGGCCGAGAACCTCGAGCGTAAAAATGATGCTGCGAATAAAACCATTAAGTTTATCGATAGTCAGCTCACTAATGTACGTAAATCGCTGGCTTTGTCTGAGGACGAAATGACCAGTTTCCGTCAGCGCAATCAAATTGTGGATGTGTCGAGTCATTCGGGAGAATTAATGGGTAAAGCTTCGCAATACGATAATGAAATTCAGGGACTTCGTCTTCGTGAGACTTATCTCGATTATCTGACCAATTATCTGAAAACAAATCTTGAAGATGGTTCGGTGGTGGCGCCTTCGAGTCTGGGGCTCAGCGAACCAATGCTGATGGCTTTGGTGCAGCAAATCAATGATCTGAATCTGAAACGGTCGGAACTCAGTCCGAAAAACGTTTATTATACAAAATATACCAACGATATTGAAAATGTAAAAAAAGCCATTGCAGAAGTAACCAAAAGTATGCGTGCTGCGCTCGAAATCGAGAAGAAGGATGTGAACGCCAGATATAATAAGGTTAAATCGGAAATTGAATTATTGCCTGAGAAGGAACTTGAAATGATTTCCATTGAGCGTCGGTACAAAATGGACGATAATTACTACACTTTCTTTTTGCAGAAAAGAGCCGAAGCTGAGATTCTGAAATCGTCGAATACGCCCGACAACAATATTTTGGACAAGGCAAGGGTAATTACCGTGACTAATGGTGGAACGAAATCGAAAACAACCATGACTTTTCTGCTGTTTGGTATTTTAGTTCCGGCTTTGATTGTGGTACTTAAATTATTGCTCAATAATACTGTTCGTTCAGGAAAAGATGTGGAAAAAAATTCGCCCTTCCAGCTTATTGGTATGGTGCGTCACACACAAAGCACCGATCCGCTGCTGGTAATGAAAAATCCCCGTTCGGCATTTACCGAAATGTTCCGCGTAATTCGAACCCGCATCGAGTTTATTGTGCAGCGCAAAAAAGACATTGTCATTATGATTACTTCGGGCGAATCGGGCGACGGAAAGACTTATTTCTGTGTAAACCTGGCCGGAGTATATGCCATGGCAAGTCCGAGGACGCTGTTGGTGGACATGGATATCCGTAAACCAAGTATTGTAAAACGCTTCAATATTAACCAGGCCGAAGGGGTTACAAATTATCTGATAGGCCAGTTGGAACTGGATGATGTAATTCTGAAACTTCCGGGAGTGGATTTCGATATTTTACCTGCAGGTACTGTGCCTCCAAATTCAGGTGAACTTATCCGTTCGGAAAAATTGGTGGATATGTTCAAAGAACTTCGTACCCGTTACGACTATATTATTGTGGATACCAGCCCTATTGGTGTGGTGGCCGATGCATATTCGCTTGCTTTTCAGTCGGATATCAATCTTTATATTGTACGTAACGATAAAACGAACAAATCGTTCTTCAAAAAAATAACAACTCAGTTGAAACTTGATAAAATTCCGCATATGTACACTGTAATCAACGATGTGTCGGTGGAGGAAAACCGTTATTCAAAATATTATTCCAGAAAATATACTTACGGATACGGTTATGGATATGGTTACGGGTACGCAGGTGGTGGTTCGCGTAAACGAAAGGAAGAAGCCGACAAATACTTCCAGTATTATCAGGACGACAGGGATTTGTAGTGATAAAGCTATAACCGTCAGGCCTGAGTTTGCTGTAAAAAAAGTTAACAGAATGATACGAAGCGGATTTTCCTGTTAGGAGAAGAGTTTCGTATCGTTTTGTGAAAATTGAATTAATAGATATTTTTCGAAAGGACCCGAAAACGGTCTTTTTTGAAACACAATACAAAATAATTTATAAAACAAATCTGCATATGTGTGATTCTGTTTTGTGATTTCTCTGAAAAACAATAATTTACAATGAAAAAAGTAGCTTTAATTACCGGTATTACCGGACAGGATGGTGCTTATCTGGCCGAACTATTATTGAAAAAAGGTTATACTGTGCATGGTTTGAAACG